>CALMIT010000556.1 GCA_937864255.1 uncultured Saprospiraceae bacterium | reverse complement strand
CGCAACTTGATGCAATCGTGCGCCACTTCGATGTGCAGATGCACCGGCAACAGCGACACCACCACGTCGGCGCGTGTGATCAGGTCTTTGCGGTCGTTGGGCTTGGTAGCGTCAAGCCAAGCGGGTTTGCCGTTCGGGTGATTGTGTACTTTTTTGCTTGCCAGTTCAAAATCCGCGTCCGCCACCGTCACCGACCAGTTGTTTTTGGATGCCTGATCGAGTACGTAATTGATGAGCGCCGTGGCAGATCTGCCCGCTCCGATGATGAGAATACTGTTCATTTTTGCTGTTTTTAAAAGTGCAAATTTGGCTTGAATGGCAGGGCTTTTTTAAAAAAGGAAGTTTTGCTTCCGGCACATTATTTTTCCTTTTTTAGGTTTTTATCAAAAAAGGAAATATTTTTCAAACCCTCAAAAACAAATCCGGCCGCGAATATCCAAAGGCCGGGAGGATTTAGAAAGTTTAAACGCCGAATTTTGAAAAGGAAATTTTGGAATTCAAAAGAATGAACAGGAAAACCATCGTCACCGAAATATTGTGCTTTGAAAATCCGGCAGAGCTGCCGGAGGAAACGCAGCAGTTGCTTTTAGAAGCGAAAAACGCTCTGGAAAAATCGTATTCGCCCTATTCGGGTTTTAGCGTGGGGGCTGCGCTGCGCCTGTCGAACGGCGTCTTGCTGAGCGGCGCTAATTTTGAAAATGCCAGTTACCCGCTGTGTCTTTGTGCGGAGCGCGTGGCGCTTGCCGCCGCCGCCGCCCAACATCCCAACGAAGTAATTTTGGAAATAGCTATCACCGTAGCTTACTCGCGCAAACCGGCGCTGCAACCCGCCGCACCTTGCGGCGCCTGCCGCCAGGTGATACTCGAAGTGGAAAACAAGCAAAACCACCCCATCAAAATCCTGCTGCAAGGCGAGTCGGAAACAGTTTTGGAAATCGCTTCCGGCAAAGACCTGCTGCCGCTGGGTTTTGATGGAGGGTGGTTGTGAATTTTTAGTTCTTATTTAATTTGAAATTTTATAAAATTCCCTTCGATAAATTTTATTTTGCCCCAATAGAATAGCCCAATAAAATCCATTGGGGAGTGCATCAACCTGAATTTGAAACTTCTCATTTTGTCCGGAAAATAAATTTTTCTCATAAACCCGGATACCCAAAGAATTGACCAATTCCAACTTTTCAAAGTTCACAATTTCCGGCGTGTCAAATTCAATATTTAGCACCTCGCTCGCAGGGTTTGGAAAGATTTTGAAATGATTATCAATATCTACTTGTCCCGTAGAGGATGTCCTTCCTTTCTGGTTGATTACAATTATTCTATCAGGCAAACCAGCGGTAGAAAATCTTAGTGTGCCGGATCTATTGTTCAATGTCATATTTTCAGAACAGCTCACTGCCACTGTATTATTTCCACTGCCTGTACTACTGTTTATAGTAAACCAGCTATCTGATTTCGTGGCAGTCCAGTTGGTATTAGAAGTCACTTGAACATTCTGATTATTAGCCTGATAATCAAAATTTAAAGTATCCGCAGAAAGCTCAAGGACAGGCATTGCTCCATTCTGATTGACGGTAACAACTTGATCAGGTACGCCGGAAACACTAAACGTAATAACGTCGCTCCGGCTTTGTGTACTCGTATTTTGAGCATAAGCAATCAAAACATTGCTATTCCCCGAACCAGATTGCGGAGCGAGAGAAAACCAATTTGCATTTTCGCCGGCGGTCCAATTTGAATTTGAAATCAAATTTATACCGGTATTTCCGGCATTCGCCGGAAGGTTGACAATTAACGGACTAACTGTTAAATTAGGCGGGGCCTGGCTCATTGCCGAAAGGCTCTCAACACAACTGATTCCATCACTCACAAAGGCGTTTCCACTCGAACATAAAAGTCCGTCAGGCTCCTTAAATACAACTGTCACTCTATTTTCCGGCACAATATCGCCGCCTGGTAACTCGAGGCGGAATTTGTAGATTTCCCCTTGCGAAAACCCTTCAAAACCTCCGCTCGCTCCGGTAGCCGAAATCGCACTTGCTTGTCCTTCCCATGTAGTGTAACCGGCACATTTAAAATCATTTCCGGTAGAAAAAACAGAAACTATAATCGTACCGATTGGCAAAGGTGCTCCATCAAGCATGAGACTGGCATCTTGTCCAAAAATTATTGTAGCGTTTTCTCCGCTGGTTGATGGCACACAATCTGCAGGTTGGGCAAAAATGAAATAAGGGCATAAAGCCGATAAAACCAGGATCAACCATCTGCTTATAAACTTTTTCATGTTGGATAATTTAATTTTGAATAAATTTTTTGTACAAAACCGGCTGCAAGGCTGGCAAAGCGAAATCTTTTTTACTGCCTTTGCCAACCTGGCATATCTGCCTGTCCGTTAATCAAATTACTTCCGAATCAAAATTCGATGATGACTGATTTTTCCGCCAGTAGTTATTTTGACGAAATAAATACCGGTATTCAAAACATGAGAATCGAACTTTACCAGGTTATTTGATAAATCCGCTTCACCAAGTTCTCGGAATTGCTTCAATTCACCTTTTGTATCAAAGATTTCGATAGTACAATCCTTCAATGCCGTTTGAGTGATAAACCGGATTTGAAAATCGTTGGACAGAGCAAAACAATGAAAAAAACTCTCTTGTTCCCAGACTAGGGAGTATAGCAGGGACCAACACACTATATTCTAGTTTTTATCTTAAAAAATCTAACTACTTGCGTTTAAAAACCTTAACTGTGGGATATAGTCTTCCTAAAAAATGG
>CALMIT010000555.1 GCA_937864255.1 uncultured Saprospiraceae bacterium | reverse complement strand
ACCAAAGGGGCTAATCCAGTTTTTAATAAAATCATTAAAGCCAAACTCGGATGCCAGAAATCCTGCAATTACACCCAATGCCATACCTGCCAAAATTTGCCAATGCAGGGCGATTTTTTTCATGATGCTGATTTTTTGTTTTCGTGAAAATAGAATTTTTTAAAAAAATAGCGCCCGAAGCATTCATTTTTTGCCATTTTGGATAGCACTCAATTTTTATTTTTACTTTTAGGAACTAATCCGAAGGAAATAAAAAGCAGCCGGGCACTCCGGGATATTCACATCTGCCGCGCGATCATTTTCAAAAACTTTTGAGGCACTTTTTGAGGAGCAAAAAGGGATAAATGCGATACGGATTCTTTGTAATCAGTGGCAGTTTTATTCGGTATTTTTTTAATAGCAATATAATTTTAAAACCTCTTATTATGAATCAGAAAAATTACTTTTCCGGTATTTCATTATTGACTGTTTTCCTTCTCGTTTTTTCCAATTTATTTGGTCAGGGTGATTTTTGCAATTCAGCGGTACTTATTGTACAGGGCGTTTACAACGCCGACGGCCCATCCAGCGGCGGCGGCTGTCACAATTGTACTCCGGGCGGTCCGGGCGGCATTCCGGCCGAAAACGCCGATTGGTATGCTTTTGCCCCGACATCCAACGGGGTTATTTCCATCGGTTCATGCAATGGCGGCGCTGACACGCGCCTCTGGGTATATTCCGGTGATTGTGCCAACTTGTTGCAAATAGCTTCCAGCGACGACGCCTGTGATATCGGCAATGGCGAAGATTGGGCTTCGGAGATAGAAAATCTGCCGGTTTTTGCAGGAGAGACTTATTTTTTTGAATGGGACGATGCCTGGGAATCTACGGGCTTCACTTTCCGGCTGGAATTTTCGGATGTGACTTATGACGCTGCCATTGAGCTGTTTGCAAAAGAATTTTTTTCCATCCCTGACGAACAAGTGGTCAGCTATAATTCGGAATCTTTCATAGAAGTTTTCAATAACGGCTCCGACAGAATTACGGGCGTGGAAGTCAATTTTAAAATTTTTGATCTTAGCCAGACAGCCTCCCCTTTTTATGAATTTACCAGTCCGCCGGAAGAGATTGAAGCCGGGTCTTCAGATTTTTTATCAATAGGTATTATTCCTTCCCTACCGCCGGGTGATTACAGAACCGAGGCGGTGGTTACTTTGAACGAAACTGACGACAGACCGCTCAACAACCAATCCGAACTCACTTTTAATGTGTCGGATATTACATACGTCATTGACGATGATATAACGGTGGACGGCTTGGGTATAGACGGACCCGGGACAATCTGGCAGGGACAAAATTTCAAATACTATTTTGATGATCAGATTGTATCTGTTGGAATGAATATACTCGGCGGAAATGCCGGAGACACGCTCGCTATCGGCGTTTACGAAACAGATCCAAGCTCCGGCCGGCCGACGACGCCCGTCCATACTTCCGCGCCATTTGTTTTGGAAACGGCGTCTCCCGGATGGTTGCAGATCGCACTGGATTCAGCCATTCGTGTGAAAGCAGATCAGACTTATTTTGTGGGTGTT
>CALMIT010000554.1 GCA_937864255.1 uncultured Saprospiraceae bacterium | reverse complement strand
CTACCTACCGCCGCGAGCGTCAAACCATTCAACTCATTACCAGAAGTGAGCAGACGACCGCCGTGGCGGATAGAAACATAGCGCAGAGTACCGGAGTTGTCGGTATTATCGGCGCCACCGTACAAACCTCTCGGCTCGGTAGTAGGAATACCTTCCACAGAAACCTCGCTGTTTCCATTTTTCTGAGTCACGCCTTTGCCCAGCAGCACGATACCGCCCCAGAGTGCGTTGTCTTCTGGACCAAGATCATTATTGTCATTCACGTCATCGTCTTCGGCAGTAAAGATGATCGGCGCATCGGCTCTACCGTCGGCGTTGATTCTGGCGCCTCTTGTAATAACCAAAGCGGAAGGGTTACCCACGTCGGCTCGGGGTGTGAATTTTACGACGGTGCCAGGTTCGATATTCAAAACGCCGCCTTCTTCAAGGAAAACAAGACCATCCAAAAGGTATGTCTTGTCTTTAGTCCAGTTGTAAGTGCCGTTACCGAGATCGGCGTCAGTGATGTTGACGATTTGCTGACTGAACAGACTTAAACTTGTGAATAAGAAAAGCAGGAGGGAGTAAAAAAGCTTTTTCATAAATTTTATTTTGGTGATTGAATTTCACTTTCGGAATCGGGGGCAAAGGAACTTAGCAGCTATTACCGGCAAATTAGGTTTCTGTTAATTTTCTGTAAATCGCTATTTTGCAGCTTCAGCAATTTTGTTTGGAAGAAACAGGCTTTTAAAAATGAAAAAGCAGCGCGACTTCGGCTCCTGTGATTTCATTTGCCGGTTTTCCTTTTTTGAAAAATTATCTTCGATTGTGAATTGAATATTAACAGGCCTGTTGAAAAGATTTTTCGAAGTTTCCACCCATTCATTATTCATTACCGTTCGTCCTTTTTACCTTTGCATCCCGTAACGACTCAAACCGAGATTATGACAAAATACATTTTCGTTACGGGCGGCGTAACGTCTTCTTTGGGGAAAGGCATCATATCAGCATCACTCGCCAAACTGCTCCAGGCGCGAGGCTTCAAAGTAACCATTCAAAAATTTGATCCTTACATCAATGTCGATCCGGGCACGCTCAACCCGTACGAACACGGCGAGTGCTACGTCACTGATGATGGCGCCGAAACTGATTTGGATTTGGGTCACTATGAGCGGTTTTTAAATATCCCGACTTCACAGGCCAATAATGTGACCACCGGCAGGATTTATCAAACAGTGATCAATAAAGAGCGCGAAGGCGTTTATCTAGGAAAAACGGTGCAAGTGATCCCGCACATCACCGACGAAATTCGCCGCCGCGTGCAATTGCTCGGCGAGGGCGGAAAATTTGACATCGTGATCACCGAATTAGGAGGCACAGTCGGCGATATTGAATCGCTGCCTTATCTCGAAGCGCTCCGGCAAATGCGCTGGGAACTCGGGCCGGACAATTGTCTGGTTATTCACCTTACACTGGTTCCTTATTTGAAAGCGGCTAAAGAACTTAAAACCAAGCCCACGCAACATTCTGTCAAAGAAATGCTCAACACAGGAATTCAACCAGACATTCTGGTGTGTCGCACCGAATTTTCACTTTCGATGGAAATCCGCAGAAAACTGGCACTTTTTTGCAACGTGGACATCGGCTCCGTCATAGAAGCGATGGACGCAGACAGTATTTATGACGTTCCGATTTTGATGTTGAAAGAAAAACTTGATGCGGTAGTCATCACAAAAATGCGCTTACCGGATCGGAAAGAGCCGGATTTGCGGAAATGGAAAGAATTTTTGGGCAAACTCAAGAACCCGCTTTTTGAAATAAATGTCGGACTGGTTGGCAAATACAATGAATTGCAGGACGCATATAAATCCATTCACGAAAGTTTCGTACACGCCGGCGCATTGAATGAATGTAAGGTAAATGTAGTGCCCATTCATTCGGAAAGACTGGAAGACGACGAGGCTATTTTGGTAAAAAAACTGGAAGGACTTGACGGCGTGTTGGTAGCGCCGGGATTTGGCGAGCGCGGCATTGATGGCAAAATAAAAGCCATCCATTACGTACGCGAAAATCAAATTCCGTTTTTTGGTATTTGTCTCGGTATGCAATGTGCCGTCGTGGAATTCGCTAAAAATGTATTGGAACTCAAATGCGCTTCGTCAACGGAAGTTGATCCGAAAACTGAAAACCCGGTAATTGACCTGATGCCCGGTCAAAAAAACATCACCAAAAAAGGTGGTACCATGCGTCTCGGCGCTTACTCCTGCGAATTGAAAAAGGGCAGCAATGCTCACAAAGCCTATAAATCTGCCAAGATCAGCGAACGCCACCGCCATCGCTATGAATTTAACAACAACTATCTGGAGCAATTTGAAAAAGCAGGATTGATGGCCACTGGCACCAATCCGGAAACGGGTCTGGTTGAAATTGTCGAATTAAAAAATCACACCTGGTTTGTCGGGGTTCAATTTCACCCCGAATTGAAAAGTACGGTGGAAGTGCCTCATCCGCTTTTTGTGGATTTTATAAAAGCCTGCATTGAAAACCGGAAAGGAAAATGAAAAAACTTTCCCTCGAAGAATTGAATCGCGTCAGCGCAGAAGTATTTAAAACGTCCCCGAAAATCCCCGTCGTCGTGGTTTTGGACAGCATTCGATCAGCGCTGAATGTCGGCTCTGTTTTTCGAACTGCGGACGCTTTTGCTGTTGAAAAAATTATACTTTGTGGCATCACCGCGCAGCCGCCACACCCCGAAATTTTAAAAACAGCCATCGGCGCGACCGAATCTGTGGACTGGCTTTTCGAAAAAGAAATTCTTGCAGCAGCCGGACAGTTGAAAAATGAAGGCTACAAAATCCTGGCAGTCGAACAAACCGACGAATCTGTTTTTCTACAAAATCTAAAAATGCAACCGGCTGAAAAACTGGCTTTGATCTTCGGCAATGAAGTAGGCGGCGTTTCCGACCCGGTTTTGCCTTTGCTCGACGGCGCTATTGAAATTCCGCAATATGGCGCCAAACATTCCATCAATGTGGCGGTTTGTGTCGGTATCGTACTTTGGGAAATTTTAAAAACGAATATTTTAAATTTGGAAAATTTTCAACGATGAACTACTGGTTAATAAAATCCGAGCCTTCTGTTTTTGGCTACGAAGACCTGGTGCGCGATGGTAAAACGATGTGGGAAGGCGTGCGCAATTATGCTGCCCGAAACAACCTGCGCGCAATGAAAAAGGGTGATCTGGCACTTTTTTATCACAGTAATGAAGGTCTGGAAGTAGTCGGCATCGCCAAAGTGGAAAAGGAACATTACCCCGATCCCACAGCCGAATCGGGCGATTGGTCGGTGGTGGATTTTGTGCCTTATAAAAAAGTGGCGCGCCCCGTTTCGCTAAAAGCGATCAAGGAGACTTCCGAGTTGCAAAATGTGGCTTTGGTAAAAAATGGCCGCTTGTCCGTAATGCCGCTGACCGAGGCAGAATTTCGAAAAATCCTCGAAATGGGAGAAACCAAAATGTAAAATGGCAGATTTCCTACTCGCCCTTGATCAAGGCACCACCAGCTCGCGGGCAGTTTTGTTTGATAAAAATGCAAGCCCGGTTTGCTTTGAGCAAAAGGAATTTTCCCAAATTTTTCCGCAATCAGGTTGGGTGGAACACAATCCCGAAGAAATCTGGGAGAGTCAACTGGCAGTAGCGCACGCCGTTATAAAAAATCTGGACCCGGTTGCCGACCAAATCATCGGTATCGGCATTACAAACCAGCGAGAAACTGCGATAGTTTGGGAGAAATCTACCGGACGCCCGATTTATAATGCCATTGTCTGGCAGGATCGTCGCACCGCTCCCATCTGCGAAGCCCTCAAAAAAATGGGCTTGGAAGAATATGTGCGCGAAAATACTGGACTGGTCATAGACGCTTATTTTTCCGGTACAAAAATCAAATGGCTGCTGGATAATGTGGAAGGAGCACGAGCAAAAGCTGCCGCCGGTGAATTGCTTTTCGGCACCGTTGATACCTGGCTTTTGTGGAAACTCACCGGCGGAAAAATTCACGCTACCGATGTTTCAAATGCTTCCCGCACGCTTTTATACAATATTAAAAAACTGGAATGGGACGAAAATTTGTGTCGCGCATTGGAAATCCCTCCCGCGATCTTGCCGGAAGTAAAGTCCAATTCAGCGCTTTTTGGTTATACGGATGAAGTTTTTTTCGGAAAAAAAATCCCGATCGGCGGCATGGCCGGCGACCAGCAATCTGCGCTTTTCGGACAACTTTGCACCCGCCCGGGCATGGCGAAAAATACTTACGGAACGGGCTGTTTTATGCTCATGAATACTGGCGAAAATCCAATTACTTCAAATTCGGGATTGCTGACTACGATAGCCTGGAAATTGAATGAAAAAGTGACTTACGCTTTGGAGGGCAGCGTGTTCATAGCGGGCGCCGCAGTGCAATGGCTGCGCGATGAAATGAAAATGTTTGAAACGGCTGCCGATGCGGAAAAACTTGCACGTTCCGTAGAGGACGCCGGTGGAGTGTACATGGTGCCGGCTTTTTCAGGACTCGGCGCGCCTCACTGGGATATGTACGCGCGGGGGGCGATTTTCGGCATTACGCGCGGCACCTCGCAGGCGCACCTCGTTCGGGCTACGTTGGAGTCGGTCGCTTACGAGACCAAAGATGTTTTGGATGCAATGATCAAAGATTCGGGGGTACACTTGTCGGCTTTGCGGGTGGACGGCGGCGCCAGCGGGAATGATTTTTTAATGCAGTTTCAGGCAGATATGCTGAATGTGCCCGTTGAACGTCCCTCCAATATTGAAACCACAGCGCTGGGCGCTGCTTTACTGGCTGGATTGTCCACAGGTTTTTGGACGCCGGCAGATTTGGAAAATTTATACGTTCGTGAAAAAACTTTTGTAACTGAAATGCCCGCCGAAAAGCGCAAACGGCTTTATGCCGGCTGGCTGGATGCCGTAAAACGCACTATGTCAAATCAAATAAATGAACAGCCGTGAGTCTCAGACTTGGCATCAAAGATTTTTTACAGGAAGCTCGTTTCAGAGCAATTATTGACGTGCGCTCGCCGGCTGAATTCGCTCACGCGCATATACCCGGCGCTTTAAATTTGCCACTCTTTTCAGACGAAGAACGCGCCCTCGTGGGCACATTATATAAGCAGGAAAATCCGCGCGCCGCTTTCAAAAAAGGATTGGAAATAGCAGGAAAAAAGCTGAACTGGTACCTTGAGGAAATAAACCGCTTGACCGGCGGAAAAAAGCTGGCAGTTCACTGCTGGCGGGGTGGCAAAAGGAGTGACAGCCTCGGCTGGTTATTTGGAATGGCAGGTTATGATGTCGTGATTTTGGAAGGCGGATACAAGTCTTTTCGCAGTTACGCTTCGGATTTTTT
>CALMIT010000553.1 GCA_937864255.1 uncultured Saprospiraceae bacterium | reverse complement strand
AAAGCGAACTTGTCGTAGAAAGAACCTGGACGGCAACGGATGCCTGCGGCAATGAATCAAAAGTGACCCAACGCGTCACCATTCAGGATACAGAATCTCCGGTTTTCTCAAATGTGCCGGAGGAAACCACCATCGAATGCGATCAACCGCTACCCGCCACACAACCGGACGCGACGGACAATTGTGATAACGACGTTCAGGTAATCGAAGAGCAGACGAGAATAGACGGCAACTGTCCGTACAATTATACCATTATCAGAGAGTGGACAGCTACGGACAATTGTAATAATTCCGAAACGACACGCCAGGTGGTGCATGTGCGCGACACTCAGGCTCCTGATATTTCTGGCGTTCCGGCCGATATTACGGTAGAATGCAGCGCCATTCCGCCGGCTCCCCAAATTGGCTCGGACATCACCGCGAGCGATAATTGCGACGCCAACCCGATATTGACTTTCGCCGAATTGACGGCGCCCGGTTCTTGCCCTTACGAGTACGTCCTTACGAGAATTTGGAGTGCTACGGATGTTTGTGGAAATACCGCCGAACGTACGCAGGTATTGACGGTGCAGGATACCGAAAGCCCGGTCTTTACTGCCGTTCCGCCCGATGTCACCATCGAATGCGATCAACCCGTGCCAAATGACCAGCCCCAGGCGAGCGATAATTGTGATTTGCAAGTTGAAATTTCGCTCACTGAAACGGAAATACCGGGCAGTTGCGCGGGCGAAAAAGTCATTGTCAGAGAATGGACGGCAACGGACGAGTGCGGCAATACAAAGCGGGCTACTACCCGGATTACCATTCAGGATACCACTTCGCCCGATATTTTTGTACAGGCCGCCGGTTATACGGCAGAATGTGATGGCAATGGAAATGTAGCGGAACTGCAAAACTGGCTGGACAATCGCGGCGGCGCTCAGGCAACTGATAACTGCGGCGGTGTGATTTGGACAAATGATTTTTCAGGATTGAATAATTTATGCGGAACAACTGGCGAGGCGGTGGTGACCTTCACGGCAACGGATGACTGCGGAAACAGCAGTCAAACGACGGCTATTTTTAAAATTGAAGACACCACGCCGCCTCAAATTGAT
>CALMIT010000552.1 GCA_937864255.1 uncultured Saprospiraceae bacterium | reverse complement strand
AAACGGGCAGGATCAGAATAAACCGGATCACAAGCTCCCGTGAAGACCATACATCGGTACCTTCGTCCGCCCAAACCAGCGACGTTGGAAATATCAAGTCGCGAAGTAGCGATGCCGCTGTAAGGCGCGCTGTTGGGCACATTCGACCACACTACTCCGTTCGTACTTACCTGCCAGACGTAGGTCAGGGTTCCGCCCGTTCCGTTGTTGGCTGTAATTTCAAAGAAAGCCGGCTGACCGGAACAAACCGTCGTATCGTCAGGCATATCTGTAATTGTCACAGGACCTTCAATGGTTATTGTGGCAATATTTGAGTACGCCGAGTTACATACATTTGTCCAGTATCTTACCCTGAATTGGTTTCCGTTGAAGCTATCGGCAACGATGTCGAGCAGCGCGATGGAGTCTGTCTGGCTACCCACTATCGTCGTATCGTTCACAGTCGGTATCCACGGATCGGAAGGACTACGTCTTCTTTCCCAACGATATTGTATCGTACCTACCGGTGCATTCGCAAGTATTCTGAAAAATACAGAGTTGGCATTACAATCAGTGACACTTTGCGGCTGTGCCGTTACGTTTATCGGGCCTTCTACGGTTAATCGCGCTCTTCGCGTCGCTATCGGCGTACAAGTACCTACGTAAGAAATCATCCGGTACCAGACGCCATTCAGCCCTGTAGTATTTAATACAGTCAGGGTGTCATTCGTAGTACCACTATAAACTGCGCCATCAGAAATGTTAGTCCAGCCAGTGACGCCATCCAAACTTCTCTGCCATTGGTAGTTCAAATTACCTACACCACCGTTGGTGACCGCAGCAACAAAAATAGTATCGCCACCCGAACAAACCGTCGCGTCTTCAGGCTCACGATCAAATGTCATAGAACCTTCCACGAATAAGGTAGCCGCATCAGAAGTGTCACGGGCACATTCACCGGTGCGTATGATTGCACGGTATTGGGTACCACCCAAACCTGCGACATTCACAATTGTGAGCCTTACCGAAGAAGTCCCACTATACAGAGTATCATTTGCAAGACTTACCCAATTAGATGCCATCGGCGGCAGAGCCTGCCATTGGTAAAGCACTGTGCCGGCGCCTCCGTTGGTAGGTGAAGGGAATAGTTCAAAATAAGCATGCTCTCCGGCACATGTAGTAACATCCTGAGGCATACCTCTAAAACGTATCGGACCTTGTACCACCAATTTTGCTTCATCAGAATAGTAGCCTCCACAGGTTGTCAAAGTGAAAACTGCGCGGTACAAATAGCCATTGTAAGTAGAATCAGCTGCTGAAATATCCAGAGTGAGTCCACCCACGCCTGAATAAGGAGCGCTATTGGGTACTACATCCCATGAGCTTCCATTGTCGTCGCTATATTCCCAATGAATGGTCGGCGTACCTGCTCCCGGGTTGGTATATGCAACCGTAAAACTGGTAGCTCCGCCAGAACAAATCGTATCATTAGATCGGAAGAGCAC
>CALMIT010000551.1 GCA_937864255.1 uncultured Saprospiraceae bacterium | reverse complement strand
CGGTAGCTTTCAAAAAAGGAAAATTTGCAGGTTTTGAAGTTTGTATGATTTTAAAGATATTTTTCATCTTTTGGCGGGTTTTTAATTTTGTTATAACATTTTCTGTTCCGTTCGAATTTTAGATTTGTCGGGTACTAAATTTTTAAAAATTAAAAACACCTAAAATGAAATCTTTATTCACTACTATTACACTACTTGCTTTTTTCCTCCCTTCAGTGTTGACTGCTCAGAAAAAAATAAAAGAAGCTCCGGTTTTTAATGGTTATCACAAAAATATTTTTGTTGAAGTTTTAGGTAGCAGCATACTGGCGGGTGTTAATTTTGATATGCGGCTAAAAAGAGGCAGGATGGATGGAATCGGATTCAGGGCTGGAATAGGGGGGCAAAGTGCAACCGGTAAAGACTCAAATGGCACGTACAGAGTAGGAGTAGTTACTTTTCCTCTCGAATTTAATGTACTGAAAGGCAAACGCAGAAGCGCTTTTTATGCCGGCGCCGGACTTCTGCCTGTTTATGTGGGTATAAGCGGCAATGTAAAAACTGATTTAGAACCCTGGTATTTTTTCGGTGAGGCATTTGGAATTTCCGGAGGTTATTTGACTTTTGGTTACAGACTTCAACCTTTGCGGCAAGGTTTTATGATGCAGATCAACTGGAATCCCATGATTTTGAGAGGAAGCGGATTTAATTGGGCTTGGGTCGGTTTGGGACTCGGCTATGGGTTTAAATAAAATTTGTCAAAATAAAAATCTGCTCACATCAATGATCCCAGCAGGTTTTCGCTGCCTGATATCAGGCGTAAAAATTCTTCGCGTCGGTGAGGGGACAAAGAAAAAATCATACCGTTGGTCAGCGTGACTTCGCCCTGGTGACTGCGCGAATAACTTTTTAAAAAGCCGATATTGATCATAAAAGATCGGTTGATTCGAAAAAAATTGAAATCGGTCAAAGTATCTTCAAAAACTTTCAAAGGTTTTGAGACAATAACCTTTTCCTTATTTTTCAAATAAAAATAACTGTAATTGCGGCTGGCCTCACAGTACATTACTTCCTGCGGGTCAAATACTGAAAAGCCGTTTCCTGTGGGCAAAACGATTTTTTTGTTATCTGCTTTCATATTTTCCAGCAGCAATTCATATTGCGGAACAGCGCCCTTGCCGTCTTTTTTTTGAATAACTTTTTTGATTGCCTCGCGCAGTTGCGAAACGTCAATAGGCTTGAGCAGGTAATCTATCGCGGCCAGCCTGAAAGCCTGCACGGCGTATTGATCATAAGCCGTCGTGAATACAATTTCAAAAAATGGTTTTGTAAAATAATTAAAGAGTGCAAAGCCGTTTTCCTCCGGCAGATGTATGTCGAGAAAAACCAGGTCGGGGCGCAATTCGAGAATGATTTTTACGGCTTCTTTGACCGTGCGCGCCTCGCCCAAAATTTCCACTTCGGGACAAAATTCTATCAGAAAATTCCGCAGAGTATCCCGGCTT
>CALMIT010000550.1 GCA_937864255.1 uncultured Saprospiraceae bacterium | reverse complement strand
CACGAGGCGGCATAAAAACACAAAATATAAGTCTTGCCGTCTTTGAGTAAAAGGTCATTGCCAAAGTGCGTATTATAAACAAGCATCTGGTCTTTTTCGGGCAGATAAATGAAGTAACTTCCATCCGGATTATTGACTACGTCAAGCTCGTCATTTATATAAATCAGCGATTCTGAAGAAGCAAAACTTATCCAGGGCGGCACGCTTGACTGGTCATTATTATTCAGGTTTTGTGAAGATGAATTTTCGAAAAGTTCAGAAAAGCTAAGGCTGTTGGAGTTAAATTCAAAACTGCCGTTGCCCAACAAATTATCCGAATCTCCGCAATGCAGACTAAAATCTGAATATTGAGGCGCTGGGCCGGTGGACACACACACATCGTCAATGATCAAAGCCGAGCCATTTATATTTCCTTCTTTATAACCGCCTACTGAAAGGAAAGCCGCGTTGGCGGGCGCTTTGCCGTAAAATTCGTACAACTTGAATTCATTTGCCAGCACGGGTTGTACTATGCTAAAAATTTCCTGCATGTTGGCGTCTCTCCAGATTCCGAAAAGTTCGGCGCGCGAAGGTGCATTTGCCTGTTTTGCGAAAGCTTTTATAAAATAAGTCGTATCGGGCGTCACAGGAATATTCTGAAAAGCAGTTGATTGATGTGCGGAGAGCAAAAGTGCGCCTAAGCCATTGTAGGCATTCGAGGTGATGAGCGCCCCGGTGTTGTTGTCTATCCAGCCCGCTTTGCCGTTTTCAAAACCCGCATTAATCGGGTATGGACAGTCGCCGCTGTTTTGCACATAGGCGCCAAAGCAAATTTCATCTACATAAAAAATGCCGCTGCCGTATTCCGCGATGTTGATCTCTGCTTTTGTCGCATTCGCGGGTGCACGGCTGAATATATTGTACTCCTGATAATCGTCGGTAAAGCCATCATTGCTGACCACGGCGATGGCGTTATTTTGTACGTCTTTCCAGGTAAGCGTCATGCCCGCCTAGTTGTTGATGTTAGAAACTTTAGCCCAAAAGGTCAGATAATAATTGGTTCCGCCTACCACGTCTACGATTTGGTTGACGCCGGCGTCGCCGCTGGCAGGTGTTTGAAAGGCAAAATTACCCACTACCGCGTCATTCGAACGGGTGTGGCTGCCGAAGCCCGTCCAGCCCGTACTGGTCGGACTTTCAAAGCCGGGATTGATGAGTCCGCACAAATGGCTGCCCTCGTCGTCTTCCACGGAAAGGCAAAAATTATCAACATAAAGCTGTCCGCCCGTGCCTTTCCAGACCCAAATATCCACGAAAACAGTACCCGGCGGGGCGATAGCGCCCAGCGAGTAAGTTTTGTAGGTGGAACTTTCCACAGAAGTCACCACTTTATTCAGGCGGTTTCTGCTGCCGTCGTAAAAATCAATACCCACCCCAGCCCAACTAATGGCTTCGGCTTTTTTGGCGTCAA
>CALMIT010000549.1 GCA_937864255.1 uncultured Saprospiraceae bacterium | reverse complement strand
AAAACGTTCCGAACATATGCGTCAGTTAAAAATTACAAACAAGATTACCACTCGTGAGAGTGTAGCGCTGGATAAATATCTCAACGACATTGGGAAAATATCCATGCTCACACCCGAGGAAGAAGCCGATTTGGCGCGGCGGATCAAAGAAGACGACCAGGAAGCCCTCAATCGCCTGACTCAAGCCAATCTCCGATTTGTTGTTTCGGTAGCGAAACAATATCAAAATCAGGGTCTCTCTCTGAGCGACCTGATCAACGAAGGAAACGTGGGCTTGATGAAAGCTGCAAAACGTTTCGACGAGACCAAAGGTTTTAAGTTCATTTCTTATGCTGTGTGGTGGATCAGACAATCCATTTTGCAAGCTATCGTCGAATATTCCAGAATCGTACGACTCCCACTCAATAAAGTAGGTTCATATAATAAAGTCAATGAGGCGTTTTTGTCTTTTGTGCAGGAATTTGAAAGAGAACCGACGGAAGAAGAATTGGCAGAGATTCTTGATATGACGCCCCGTGAAGTATCCAACATGTTGAAAGGGCACGGTCGCCATCTTTCGATGGACGCTCCATTGAGCGGTGAGGACGGCGACTCCACCATGCTTGACGTGTATCAGTCTGAAGAAGATTCAAGCCCCGACAATGTGCTGATGGAGCAATCTTTGAAAGAAGAAGTACAGCAAGGATTGTCCATTCTCTCGCCCAGAGAAGTGGAAGTGCTTTCCAGCTATTATGGTTTGAATGGTTATAAAGCGCTGACATTGGAAGAAATCGGCGAGTTGTACGGACTGACCCGCGAGCGCGTGCGCCAGATAAAAGAGCGCGCCATCAGAAGATTGAGAAAATCATACAATCGAAATGCCCTGAGATCTTACCTGGGCTAATCACATAGTATTTGACAAAAAACGGGACGATTTTTAATCGCCCCGTTTTTTTATGCCCTTAACTGATGAAATTGAAGAAATAGTTCTCAATTTTGCCTCAGATTCACACCAAAATTTAAAAAAGAAAGTGATTGATATGCAGCACACTTTCGGCAAAGTTGTTTTAAAATTAATCGCCGCCGTTACCATTGCGGTAAATCTTTTTTCGTGCAAAAACGACTCGCCCGCAGCAGACAAAATTTCGCTCACGGAAGTACCGTCGCCGCTGATTGTCAACGTTGACCAACTTCGTATGCGCGACAAGCCGGGTGAGAAAGGAGAAGTAATTGCCACACTTCAGAAAGGGACGCAATTGGCAGACATGGGAGAAGTAAGCGATTTTACACAAAAAATCATCCTGCGTGGCATTGAATACGACGAACCCTGGTTAAGAGTTAGCACCACAGATTCTATTGTAGGCTGGGTGTATGCAGGCGCCATCACTTTTGATATGAGTAATCCGACCGAACTCGCCAGAACGCTCATGAACAAACGGCTGCTTTCACTTTTCGGAAAAGAACTAACTGAAAAAATTGATCAATACCGCGCTCAATTCAACCTGGCCGCGCGAAGCCGGGAGTTTGCGGACGCGTACCGCACCGGTGAAAAGCTACGCGATACGCTGACCCACGTACTTGAGCGGAAACTCGAAATCAGTGATCTCGAGCAAGCGCCCGATCTTTTTTGGCTCAAAGACGCCATGCCGGCTTTTCAGCCTCAATTAGTTGCCGAAGGCACGGCCTACCAGCTTTTTCACGATTTTAAAACCTTACATACAAAAGCAAATGCTACGGAAGGTGAAGAGGATAATGAGTTTGTAGAATTATGCCTGCTACTTTTCCCGGAGGATAGCATCGAATATTTTTACCCCGCATGGTTTATACAAACCTGGGATTATGGGGGACACAGCCTTTTGGGGCGGGGTGTTCATTTGCAGATTTTGGAAGAAATGGAAGAAGTGCTGGAAGCCAACGACCTGTTTGAAGCCGAGATTTTAAAAATAAAAGCAAAACTTATAGACGACATCACAAGCCAGGATGTAACTTATTGGGAATCAGCAGAAAACATTCTAAAAGAACTGGACGCTATCATCGCCGCCAATTTCAGCATTTTGTCCGAAAGTGATAAAATTGCACTGACTACGCGGAGAAAAATGTTTGAAGCGCCGGAAGAAAACAATATTCAACTCGACCAGCGGACGGGAATTTCAGACTTTTAATAAGTTTCAATTTCATTTTCTCGCCTCAACAGCCCAGTAATCAAAAAAGAAACTGTGTTTTAAAAAAGTCGTTTTTTCTATTTTAAAACCAGCCGCTCTCAAAACATCCAGATAATCATTGAGCGAAAATTGCTGCGGATGTAAAATATCACCCGGAATAATTTGAAATAGCTTTTTGAAAATGAGGAAATTATGCACGTCCGTAGAAAGCAGCATACGTCCTCCCGGGCGCAGGGTTGAATAAAGTTTTTTTACGAAAAAATCAAGATTGCCGACGTGATTGATCACATTCAGGCACAAAATCAAATCAAAATATTCTTGAAAGTCGGTGTTTTCAAAAGGCTGCGACAAAAAGCGGGTTTTCGGATATTTTTCTGCCTGAAAATGCGGCAAAAATTTCTGATAATTTTCCAGCAAAGGATCGAGCGCGACTACGTCGTTTTGATCAAAAAAAATAAACGCCCCCGCAGGCCCGCAGCCTACTTCCAAAATTTTTTCCACCGGCGATACCTCAAAACCTGTGTTTTCAAAAAAGCCGGCCCAGTAGTTTTTTTTCCACCGCAGATACTCCGTCGGATTTTGATTTTTGAGGTAACGGCGCCACCATTTCAATTCGGCATATTGAGCCAATTGCCACCGCCCGGAGTCGAATTTCATAGTTTGCGGATTTAATTGATTTCAGAAATTTTATTTTTGCAAAAAACTACAACAAAAATGATTTTTTCAAAAGGAACAAGAGTGAGGCTCGTGCATACCGGCGACGTCGGCGACGTGGTCGGTATGCTGGAAAACGGAATGGTCATGGTCAAAATTGACGGTGATTTTGAAATTCCCGTTTTTGCGGAAGACCTCGCGAATGTAGATTCATTTTACACAAATAAAAGCACCGCAAAAGTTATAAAAATGCCCGACAAACTTGCTCGCCCCACCACCCCGCCTGCACCTTTCACTCCAAAAACGCAGTACGAAATCCTGACGAGTCAGGGTATCCAGGTGGCATTCGATCCGGTACTTTTGGACGACGGCAGCGTACAAAACTTCGTGATTTATTTACTCAACGACACCGCTTACGACGTGGTTTTTAACTACGAAATTTCTTTTTCCAGCGGCCGGCCACAGCAAACGGAAGGCGTTTTAAAAAGCACCAGCACGCAAAAAACCGGCGAGATATCTTACGATCAGCTTAATGAAGCACCCGAAATTTTTCTCGAAATCTGGCAAATCACCACGGCAGGCAAAAGTGAGAAACAACAAAAAACGCTGAAAATCAAAGCCAAGCAGTTTTTTTCGAAAGTAGCTACGGCGCCTTTTTTAAACAGGCCGGTACACCTTTTTAAAGTGTTTGAAAATTTTAGTGCGGAGGCAAATTCAACAAATGAAGACTTGAAAAATTATACACAAAGAATGGTGGCGCCTCAAAAATCGCGCTCGTCTGCATCTAAGCGTTTTGAAATTCATGACTCCAAAGCCTACGCCGAATTTATCCCCGAAATAGACCTTCATATTGAAAAACTCAGCGACAGGCACGAAAAACTAAGCAACGGCGAAATCGTACGCATACAATTGGCAGCTTTTGAAAAATTCATGTCAAAAGCTCTGCACGTGGGCGTCAATCGTGTTTTCATCATCCACGGCGTGGGCGAGGGCAGATTGCGCGACGAGATAGCGACGCGCCTGCTGAAAATGCCGGAAGTCAAATCTTTTAAAAATGAATATCACCCACGTTACGGGCACGGAGCGACCGAAGTAGAATTTTAATCAGCCGCCAATCGGGGTTCGGATGGTTCGAATAGTTATGTTTAGTCTTGAATTTGTCAATTAGATGCAACGAAACAATACTCGGCCAAGTCTGTGTTTTTATTAAATTTGCTCCGTCAAAAATCGGTTTTCCGCAAAACAGTTATTTAAAAATTTAACCCTTTTAAAAATTAACTTATGAAGAAGTTTTTACCCTTGATTGCATTGCTGTTCGCAATTCAGTTTTCCTCCACCGCTCAAGTACAGCGCCTCGTTTTGGTAGAAGAATTTACCAATGCTTCCTGCCCGCCCTGTGCTGCACAAAATCCGGGTTTCAATGCTTTGATGAGACAAAACGACCGCAAAGTAGTAGTTTTGAAATACCAGGTCTGGTTTCCCGTGTACGACCCGATGTATGAACAAAACCCGACCGAGGTAAGAAACCGTGCTACTTTTTACGGCGTCAACTCAGCGCCTAATGTACGTTTGGACGGAGCAATGAATGCAGGTACTGCCGGCTCGGTCACACAAGCCCTGGTAGATCTTAGAGCAGCCGCCGTCACGCCCATAAAACTGGATTTGACGCATGACGTAGCCGCCGATTTATCTGCAATGAATATTCGTTTGGTAATTCACAACAAAGGTACGACCGAATTTAGCGCGACCAACATGGTAGCGCACATTGCCATTGTGGAAAACCAAATCAATTTCCCCGAGCCTCCGGGTACTACTGATGAACAGGATTTTGACCACGTTATGCGCAAAATGTTGCCTAGTGAAGAAGGCACGCCTTTCGCAAACAACATCCCTGCCGGAGACTCATTGGTCATTGAAATGACCGACGTAGAAATTCCCGGTTATTTCTACAACTTTGAGCAGATTGCATTGGTTGCATTTGTACAAAATACCGCTACAAAACAAGTGGCACAAGCTACGCTCAACAACCCGAAACCATTACAAATGGCTTTTCCTGACATAGCTGCCGACGCTAATACCGATGCTCCTCAAGGATTGTGTGAGTGCGATCTCGTGCCTGCCGTGACTATTACAAATCAAAAAGATGTAACTATTAATTCTGTTGTTATTTCTTATACCATAAACGGCGGCGATCCGGAAAGCATCGAATGGACCGGCACATTGGAAAAAGATCAAACGGCAGAAATTATTTTTCCGGCACTGACGACTATGCCTTACGCCACAAATCTGGAATACACCATAGAAAGTGTGAACGGTGGCAGAGACATTAATGCACTCAATCACCTGATACCAGGCGAAGTATATTACAACCTTTCGGAAAATTCTATCTGGGAATCTTACGATGAAGGATTCGACATTGCAGAAGTCGGCGATATTCCAAACGGACTTTTGGTAATAGACCCGAACGAGGTGGCTCCTTTTTATACCGTAAACCAAAATGTGAGTACTGCCGTTACCTGGAACCTGGGCGGTTTTGGTAATTCTGACGGTTGTTTCCGTTTTGACTTCTGGACAATTGCCGCCGGCGAAATGCCGATGCTGGTTTTTGATAAAGCCGACCTTTCCGAAACACAAAATGCAAAACTCGCTCTTTCTTCCGCATACGCCCGTTATGTTGACGGCACTTTCCTGTCAAATGACGGATTGCGCGTTGTCGTTTCTACTGACTGCGCTGCAACCTGGCAAACCGTGTGGGAAAAATTAGGAGCCGATTTGCAAACCGTTGCCCCAATCGGTGCAGCCCGTTTTTATCCGAGACCTGCCGAATGGAGAAGAGACACAATTGATCTGTCTGCTTATGATCAGATGGACGAAGTTATCGTCGGTATCATTGGCGTATCAGACTTTGGAAACTCTTGCTACATTGACGATATAGAACTGTTTGGCGAGCCTGTAAGCAGCGTAAACGAACCTACCGAAATCTCGGCCATCAATGTTTTCCCCAACCCTGCAAAAGAAAATGTAGCGGTAGAAATGGAGTTGACAGAAGCAAGCGACGTATCGGTAAATGTTTATGACGTCACCGGAAAACTGGTAAGCAGCCTGCTCCAAAACGAGCAACTCGCACCGGGTACTTATCGCTACAACTGGAATGCTAATGTAGCCGAAGGCGTTTACCTCGTGCGCATCAGCACTCAAAAAGGTGAGACGACAAAAAGAGTTACAGTTATCAAGTAATTGATTTTAGTATAATTCACCAAAAAGGTGGCTTCCCAAAACCGGGGAGTCACCTTTTTTCTTTTTACTACTTTTGCGAAAAGTAATTTTTAAAATGATTTTTAAAAAAATTCAGGCAAAAATCCAGGATTGGCAAAGTATCGAAAACACGGTAGCACTTTGGAAAGAAGACGAAGAGAAAATCGTATTTACCAACGGCTGTTTTGATATTTTGCACTTCGGGCATATTCAATATCTCGCTGCGGCTAAAGATTTGGGTGATAAATTAATTGTCGGAATGAATTCGGGCGACTCGGTGCGACGCCTCAAAGGTCCCGGTCGTCCCATCAATGACGAGGCGACCCGGCTGCACCTGCTGGCAGCACTGGAATTTGTTGACGCCGTAGTCATTTTTGACCAGGAAACGCCGCTCGAACTGATTCAACTGTTACAACCGGATATTTTGGTAAAAGGTGGCGATTGGAAACCCGAATCTATCGTGGGTTCCGACGTCGTTTTGAAAAAAGGCGGAAAGGTGCTTTCCCTGCCTTTCGTGTCGGGTTATTCTACTACGTCTATCGAGCAAAAAATAAAAGCGGGAAGCTGAACGGATTTTCTTTAAAACGAAAAGCTAAATCGGCTGCCAAAAATGATTTGTAGAAAATTTACGCCCTTTTCCGTTCGCGCTTGTTATCTTTAACAAAATCAAAATTTTAAAAAAAACAAATCGCAACATGGAACAGAGAAAATGGCTTACACGCGCAGCACTCATTTTTTTCGTACTCATTTTGGTACTTTTTATCTCAAACAGCACTTTTTTGACGATTGATGCCGGCGAACGTGGCGTGCTTTTCCGTCCGTTTAGCGGCGGATTGGACAAAACAAATATTTATCAACCGGGCTTCCACCTCGTAGCACCCTGGAACACAATGTATGTGTACAATGTGCGCGAAACCCAGGTGGACGAAGAAATGGAAGTACTTTCCAGTAATGGTCTGAATATTCGCACGGACATGACCGTGCGGGTCAATCCGAAATTTGATAAAATCGGCGATTTGCACGAAAAATTCGGACGCGACTACCTCAATTCGCTCATCCGTCCGGAGATTCGTTCTGCCGTGCGCGCCGTTATCGGACGTTTCGAGCCGGAGCAGCTTTACTCTTCCAAACGAGAGGAAGTGCAGCAAATGATTCAGGAAGAACTGGAAGAAAGATTGGGTGCTAACTATGTCGAACTGCGCGCTACCCTGATCCGCGATATCCAATTGCCGGAAAAAATAAAAGCAGCCATCGAACGCAAACTTCAACAGGAGCAGGAAGCCGCCGAGTACAAATACAGGCTCGATAAAGAGCAGCAGGAAGCAGCGCGCAAAATCATCGAGGCAAAAGCAAAAGCAGAAGCCAACCGCATTTTGAACGCCAGCCTCACTACTAATATCCTGAAAGACAAAGGCATAGAAGCTACGCTTGAACTCGCCAATTCGCCCAACACGAAAGTGATTGTGGTAGGCGGCGATGGCGACGGATTGCCATTGATCCTGGGCGGTAATAATTAAATTCTGAACGGATTAGCGGACTAATTTTCCAAGCCAGCGTTTTCCGGCACAAGTTATTTCAACGACATAAACTCCTGATTGCCAGGTGCTTGTTTCTATTTTTCGAGCTATCGGAAAATTTTCCGCATCCAAAATAATCCTGCCGGTCATGTCAAAAACCCGCAAATGGCCTTTCGGAAAAAAAGCAGATTTTGGAATTAGTTGAAAATAATTGCGGGCGGGATTGGGCGCGAGGCTAAATCCAAAAAC
>CALMIT010000548.1 GCA_937864255.1 uncultured Saprospiraceae bacterium | reverse complement strand
TCCCCGACCTAGGCGGTACCGTGGGCGTGAGCACCGTCCGGGTTGAGCACTTCACACATGACCAGAAATGCGTTGTTTCTGCTCGGATCCGGGTAAGCTGCTACCGGCTGGAGCAAACAGTCGGACTTGGTGCCTTCTGCCTGCTGTGTAGAACTGCCGTCAAAAGACCAAATAGGTAAAATTTTCAAATCGCCGTGATAAAAATCCAGGTCAAGAACCTTGGTTTTGCTGCGGAGCGACGGCTCGGGCTTGTAACCGTCCAGCCAGATGTACTCGAATTTGAACTTTGCCATACTGCGGAAAAAATTTTTAATGAATTGAGTTGATTGATGCCTGATAAGTATTCACCTAAAGCGCGAAGCGGTCAGCCGACAATTTAGCCGGCTGACCGCTTCTGTTTTGGTTACCCAAAATGTTTTTTTAGCAAATGTAGGTGAAACACTTTTTTAATGTTTGTACAAAATTATGTCAAAAATTTATTCTGCCAAAACGCCCGCGTTCACTGTATTTTCAGTTTGTTGGTGCGGAAAATCGGTCATGTTTTTTATTTCAAAATTAAATTTTTGAAAAATTTGTATTATCCTTTTTTAAAAGTTGAAAATGCTTCACTTTTCGAAAAAAAATAAGGACGCTATGATTTTCGGAAGCGCTAAAAATTTTCAGGAAAAATTTCCACAACTTGTGGAAAACTGTAAAATTCGAATTTTAAAAGCCGCTCGTTTTTTCATTTTACCTTTACCGGCATGAAAATCTATGTACCGCTTTTCTTGCTTCTCGCTTTTTGGTGTCAGGCAGGTTTCGGTCAGACCGACACGCTGTCGCCGGTCAACACGGAAGACCTGGGCGACCTGCTCGAAGATTTTTTTCAAAACCAGGAAGAAGAAAGTGATTTTGACTACAACGCCATCCTCGAAAATCTGGAAGCCTACAAGCGGCGTCCGCTGGATTTGAACCGCGCTGATTTTGAGCAACTTCAATATCTCGGATTGCTTTCCGATTTGCAAATCAACAGTTTGCTGGATTACCGGGCGCAGGCCGGCAAACTGATTTCTATCTATGAATTGCAGGCAGTTCCCGGCTTTGATTTGGCTTCGATACGGCGCATCCTGCCATTTGTAAAAGTGGGCGGCGATCTTGACGATTTTCAAATCAGCCCCGCGAAAATGTTTTTGCAATCAGGCAACGATTTGATGCTGCGCTGGACTCGTGTTTTGGAGACGCAGGCTGGTTTTGCGCCATTGGCGGAAGGCGAGTCTGCCAGCCGTTATGCCGGCGATCCGAACGGTTTGTTTGTCCGTTTTCGCCGCTCTTTTGAAAATCGCCTGAGCATCGGCTTTAATGCGGAAAAAGACCGGGGCGAAGAATTTTTTGCCGGCAGCAACCGGCAGGGTTTTGATTTTTACAGCGCGCACGCTTTTTTGCGCAATTTGAATAAAACGGTCAAAGCGGTGGCGCTGGGCGACTTCGCTGTTTCTTTCGGGCAGGGACTGACCATTTATAATGGTTTTGCGCCCGGGAAAAGCAGCCTCGTGACCAGCATCAAACGTCGGGGCGCTCCGCTCCGCCCATACACTTCCGTCAACGAAGCGGATTATCTGCGGGGTGGGGGAGTGACTTTGGCTTTCGCCAAAAATTGGGAGACAACTTTGTTTGCTTCCGTCAAAAGAACCGATGCCAACGTTTTGGAAGCCGACACCAGCGATACGAACGACGAAGCGCGCGAGTTTACTTCGCTCCTGATTTCGGGCTTGCACCGCACTCCCTCCGAAATTGAAAACAAAAACGCACTTACCCAGATCACCGCCGGCGGCAATTTTAGATTCAATTCGCGCAAAGGACTCATCGGTGTGAATTTTCTTTTCAATCGTTTTGATAAAAATTTTCAACCCTCCGATCAGCCTTATAACAGGTTTCGATTTAGTGGAAATCAGTTGATAAACGGCAGTCTTGACTATTCCAAAACTTACAGAAATATTCATTTTTTTGGCGAAACGGCGATGAGCGACAATGGCGCCTGGGCAAGTATCAACGGCGCGCTGATCGGTCTCGGTAAGTTTGCCAATCTTGCACTTTGCCAGCGCTGGTTTGAAAAAGACTACCAGAGTCTTTTTGCACAGCCGTTTGCCGAAACCGCCGGCGGACAAAATGAAAGCGGCTTTTATACCGGCATCGAAATCAAACCTTTTAAAAACTGGCAACTGAGCGCGTACCTCGATAACTGGCAGCACGACTGGCTCAGATTTGGTGTGGATGCGCCTTCTGCCGGACACGAATACCTGCTGCGCGCCACTTATTCGATCCGGAAAAAACTGGAGGTGTATGCGCAATTCAGAAAAGAAACAAAAGAGAAAAACGCGCCCGAGAACGAAACGAAAACGGATTTTCTGACGCCCGTGGAGCGCAGCCAGGCACGGATTCAACTGGCTTATAAATTTTCAAAAACGCTGGAATTCAGGAGTCGTTTGGAATGGTCGTTTTACGACGATCAGATTCTTCCGCAAAGCAGTGGATTTATGATTTATCAGGACGTCATTTACAAACCGCTTTCTTTTCCGGTTTCTTTCAGCACCCGTTTTGCACTCTTTGATACGGACGATTACAACAACCGGATTTATGCTTTTGAAAACGACGTTTTGTATGCTTTTTCCATTCCCGCTTTTTATGGTACGGGCAGCAAATTTTATCTGAATGCGCGCTGGAAAATTTTCAGGGGACTTACGCTCGAAGCCCGCTACGCACAACTTTTCAGACAGGGCGATGAAGGAATTGGTTCCGGGCTGGATTTGATAGAAGGCAACAGCAGGACAGACTTGAAATTTCAAATCAGGTATTTATTTTAAAAACCGTCGTCGTCGTCAAAATTGCGGCGCTCGCCCCGCTCCTGCTTTTTACTCCTGTCAGATTTGCCGATTTTATAACTGAAACCGACATAAATAGCCTGGCTTTGTCTTTGAAATTCAGACGCAACTTCCAGTTCGGCGTCCGCTATTTCAAATTTGAAACGGCGCGTGTTGAAAATATCGCTCACGCGCAGCGAGATAGCTCCCTGCCCACCGAACACCGGTTTTCTGAATCCCAAATCACTCCAATACATCGGGAACATCGTACCCTGCGCCGTCACTCCCCGCGAGCGATAAAATCCAAATAGTTGCAGATTGGCGTCTTTCCAAAAACTCCAGTTAGATGTGAGTCGCGCGTTCCATTGATAACCGTCGTTTGACAAATCCGCTTCTATATTCGAGCCGTCGAGTTCGGTTTTGTAGCCATCCACGCTGGCGGTAAAATTCCACCATTTGAAAGGGCGGTACGTCCCGATCAATTCAATACCATAGTTGCTGCCTTTTTCCAGATTGCGCCAGGTAAGAATGCGCCGCCCGATTTCATCCACCTCCGTGAAGCGGGTAATCAAATCATTCATGCGGCGAAAATAGCCGGTAGCATTGAACGTACCTTTCTCTCCACTTGTCAGAAATCCCAACTCGTATGCGTGAATAATTTCAGGCAGCAGTTCCGGGTTTCCGACCCTGATGTCCTGGCGATTTCCAAAATCCGGCGCAGGGATGACCGAGCGAATATTTGGGCGATTGATTCTCTGGCTGTAACTGAGTTGAAGACTCTGTTGGGCTTTCAATTCATACTTTACAGACGCGCTGGGAAACAGGTTGAAATAATCATTTTGAAAAACAAAATCATTGGTGGACAAAGAGGCTCTGGTCATCGTTTGTTCGCCGCGCACCCCGCCCTGTACTTCAAATTTTTTGAATTTTCCGCCGGCGATGGCGTAGGCTGCATACACGTCTTCATTGTATTGAAAAAGATTGCTGAAGGTGTCGTTTTGGAAATACTGCATCGAATTTTCATCGTACTCCAAAAGCGCGTAGTCCGTTTTTTGAAGTTGTAAAGTGGAGCGAAAGCCAGTTTCCAATTTGAAATTTTCCCACAGCGGCTGCGTGTAATCTCCCTGAAAAAGAGCCAGCGTATTCGTTTCTTCTTCCGATGATTTTTGTAATAATTGTTCGCCTGTCGGCAAATTGTCAGGGCTGAAAAAATCTTCCGTAAAATCATTTTTTTCCTCCTCCCAATTGTCTGACCACGATGCCACAAGCGACAAAGTTTGCCCCTCTCTTTTAAAATTTTGATTAAAACTCAGGTTGTACTCGTTGGCTGTTTCGGTTTCTTTTTGCATTTCATTTCTGACGGAGCGCTGGGTCAGCCTGTTTTCAAAATCAAAAAAATCAAAATCCATATCGCCCCCGGAATCGCTGGTGCGCGGGCTGAAAGAAGCATTGGCGCCGAGTACGCTGTTGGCGCTAAAATAATACTCCAGCCCTCCGCTAAAAGTATGTCCCAGTCGCTCGTTGGATGAATTGCTCAGCGTATTCAGGTAAAAAAGTGTGTCGGGCAAAATCGTTTTTCGGAAGGTTTCACCTTTGCGCCAGTTTTCCTGGAACCTGCCGTTGTAATTGCCAAAAAAATTGAACTTTCCGGTGCGGTAATTGAGATTCAAGGCGCCGTCGAGACTCGGATTTGAGCCGCCCGTGAGGCTTGCCTGCAGATTGAAACCTTTTTGATTTTGTTTTTTGGTGATAATATTAATGATGCCGGCCATGCCTTCCGGCGAATATTTGGCGGAAGGATTGGTCATCACTTCCACGCTCTCGATCAGGCTGGCGGGAATTTGGGCAAGTATCGCTCGGCGGTCAAGTCCGGCCAGCCCGGAAGGTTTTCCGTTGATCAAAATCCTCACATTCTCGCTTCCGCGAAGGCTCACGTTGCCGTCAATATCTATCGAAACGGAAGGAATATTTTTCAAAACTTCCAGCGCATCGCCGCCCGTGGCGCTCAGGTCTTTTGAGGCGTTGAAAACACGTTTGTCCAAACCAAACTGCACCATTTCACGCTCGGCAGTTACCTGCACTTCAGCCAGTTGCGCCGCATTTTCGGAAAGCACTATTTCGCCGATTCTCACGAAGCGGTTCGTTTCGTTGATCACAATATTTTTCTTATCAAAATCGAGATAGCCGATAAAACTTATTTTTAAATCGTAGGCGCCGTAATCCAAATCTTTCAGAAAAAATCTTCCCTCCTCATTTGATGTGAGTCCTGTAATCATCTCGGCGGTACCGGATTTATACAATAAAACGTTGGCGAAAGACACAGGCAGTCCGGTATTTTCATCCAATAACACGCCGGCGATTCCTCCTTTTCCGGGCGTCATTTCCGGTGCGTTGCCGGGTCTTTGGGCGTCAGCATTTTGAAAAAAGAAAAATAAAATGGAGAGCAGTGTAAACCGAAAAAATCCGTTCATAAAAATCCGTTCTGTTTCAGAAAATTTCAGGTAGGAACGGGTTTTTATTTCAAAAGTTTATACTTGCGTTTTCATTAAGAAAGTATTAGGACTTGCGACAAAACCAGATTTTGTCGCAAGTCCTGTCTGAAAAAACTTATGAAATCGGTCTATACACCTTGTTTCAGCGCCACCTCTTTCACAGC
>CALMIT010000547.1 GCA_937864255.1 uncultured Saprospiraceae bacterium | reverse complement strand
AAAATCGGACTGACGGTGGATTATCGCCTCAGAAAATTCAACGCCAACCTGCGCCTGGTCCGTTTCGGCGAGATTGTTTTGGAAGATTGGCTCGGCACTTTGGACACGTATGAGCCTGTGATGACAACCGACCTGACTTTGGGTTACGACCTCACGCGCAACCTGACTTTGAATATCGGCGCCGCCAATTTGCTCAATGTTTATCCGACCCAACAGGATACCGAGACAGAAACCGGCGGATTGTGGGATGCCGTACAAAACGGCTTCAGCGGTTCGCTCTATTTTGCGAAGCTGGGATTCAAGTTTTAATAAGTATTAAAACTAAATCGGGCGGTCTGAAAAAACCGCCCGATTTTTTAATCCCTCGACCGGCTTTCGGCGAAAGTTTTGAAATCTTGCTGGTATTTGAGTGATTGTTTTTTGAATGCGCCGGGCATCAGCCAGCCCATAACTTTCATCGGAAAACTCTGAAATTGGAATTCGCTTTCGGTGATGTATTTTGTCTTACCACCGGGAAGCGCGACGAAAGTGTTTTTTACAATATTAAAAACGCCTTTGGTCTCGTAGGTGCCCGTAAATTCTTCGGGCAGGTTGCGCTTGGTGACGGTTTCGATCAATTCCATATCGCGGCTGCCCATTTTAAAACGCAGGCGCGATTTGGAGCCGGGCTGTCCGGGCGTGCCGCTGAGGTGTTCAAAACTTTGCAATCCCGCCATCCAGTGTTTCATATTGTCGGGATTGTCAAAAAGTTCGATGACTTTTTCTACGGGCAGATTGATTTCGATTTCTGTTTGATACTTCATGATTCGGATGATTTTAGGTAAAAAATGCGCCTTAAAAATAATTTTAAATCAGTTTTTTTGAAAAACTTGCCGTGTTTATATTTATAAAAATCAAAATCTATGGCTTATTCCGAATTACTCGCCGACCGCATTCGCCAGGTTTTTAAAGAAAAAAATACCCGCTTCGAGGAAAAGAAAATGATGGGCGGGCTTTGCTTTATGGTGAATGACAAAATGTGCTGCGGCGTACACGAAGAGCGGCTGATGGGCCGGCTCGACCCCGATTTTGAAGCCGAGGCGATGAAGCGCGAAGGCTGCAAACCGATGGACTTCACGGGCAGACCGATGAAGGGCTACGTTTTTGTGTACCCGGAAGGTACCGACCGCGACAAGGATTTGGAATTTTGGGTGCAGCGCTGCCTGGATTTTAATCCGAAAGCTAAATCGAGTAAGAAGAAATAAAATGCCGGAAGAAAAAAAGCGGATGCAATGCGTGGATTTTCGGAGCATGGGCGAATTGCTCGCTTACCTGCCGGAAGTTCAACTGGAAATCGTTGAAAAACTGCGCGAGCTGGTACTCGGAACGCTGCCGGAGGTGAAAGAATATTTGTCATTCAATGTGCCTTTTTACAAACGGCACAAAGGCATTTGCTTCATTTGGCCGGGCGCGGTCGCCTGGGGCAGCAAAACCTGGGAAGGCGTGGAATTCGGTTTTTCGTACGGCAACCTGCTCACCGACGAAGCCGCTTATCTGGACCGCGGTAAGCGTAAGCAGGTTTTTTCAAAACGATTTTTCTCTCCCGAAGAAATTGACGAAGACCTGCTCTGCGCTTACCTCCTCGAAGCCGCCGAACTGGACGAGTTGATGCGCATGGAAAAGGGGAGGAGGAAGTAGAAAATCCACATTTTTAAAATTGCAAGCCGCATTGCCGGGAGCAATTTCTGTCATTTGGAAAAAAGCGCATTCGGTTTATCTTTACCGCCGTAAAATTTAGAGAATTGCGCTTGTTTTTTTCCATATCATTTTCTTTGCTACTATTACTGCCTGCTTTGCAAGATATCGGCGTTTTTGTGGAATTTAAAATCAATCAACAGCGCATCGAACAGGAAAAATGCGTCAATAAAAATGTACCTGCCAAAGCCTGCCACGGCAAGTGTCACCTCAAAAAAGTGCTGGAAGAAAATCATAAAAAAGACACAGAGCCAGGCACGCCGCCCAGTCCGGAACCCATCAAACTCACTTATATTCAATTGCAGCCGGAATTAAAAAAATGGTTTTTGGAAAGCAATGCAAAAGCTGCCTTTCACGAACCTGCCGGACTGTTTGCTCATCTGGAAGAAAAAGGCGTTTTTCATCCTCCCCGCCGCCGCACAGCCTAATTCCAACCTGCAAACCCATTTTCATTTTTTTAAAAATAAAACGAAATGGCAAGAATTATTTTTGTACTTGCCTTGGTACTCGTTGCACACAGCAGCTTATCTGCCTGCGACGCCTGCGGATGCAGCGCAAGCGGCAATTCAATGGGCGTTTTGCAAGGATTTCGAAACAATTTTGCGGGCGTCGGTTTGTACCTGACGCCGTTCCGCACGCTCGGACACCACCAGGGCAAGGATTATTTCTACACTTCCGAAATTTTCGGAAGATACCACTTGGGGTCACGATGGAAAGTCGCGCTTTCGCTGCCTTTTCAATACAATTTGAGAATGCCTGCAGAAGCCGAAAAATATACCGTAAAGGGGCTGGGAGATTCAAAAATCACAGCCGCTTATGCACTGGTAAACGACAAATACTTTGGTGATAATGGAAAAATATACTGGGAAGCCGCCCTCGGAGCAAAATTGCCGACGGGAAAATTTGACAGGGATATCAGCGACGCTGATTTACCTGAAAATTTCAATCTCGGCTCCGGCAGTTTTGGACTTATTGCGCAGACTGCTTTACAACTCGATTTTGGTAAAATGGGCGTGACGACCAACGCCGGCTGGCTCCTGAACGGTGAAAGCCCCACGGGCTATCGCTTCGGCAGCCGGGCTTCGATCTCATCACGCGCTTTTTGGCGCTGGTTTTTGGGTGAGAATGTAATCGTTTTGCCCAATGCCGGGTTGAGCAGCGAGTGGATTGAAAGCGACCATTTTGCCAACGGCCGTTCAAACGCAGGCACGGGCGGGCGCGGCCTGTTTTTCAGCGGAGGAATCAATTTTAAAGTCTCAGACTTTTTTATCGGTTCGTCCGTTCAGATTCCGTTGTACGAAGATTATTCAAACGGGGAAGTGACTCCGATGAACAGAGTAAATATTGACGTTTCTTACTTTTTCTAAATTTTTAAAACAAAGATTCAAATCATGAAAAATATCTTTTTCTTTTTGCTTTTGCTTTCTACCGCTTTTATCGCCTGCGAGAAGGAGGACGATCACGACGATGACGCTACGGATTATCACGCGCATATTTTGTCGCCGGATGCAAGCAATAAAAAAGTGGGCGACGAAATCGCCATTCACGTACAATTCGAAGATCACAATGGCGGAACGGTACACCATATCAATGTGAAAATTTATAATAAAGCCAATCCGAGCCAGGTCATTTACAACAAGCCCGACGAAGCGCACGTACACGAAACAAGCGGCGAATACGATTTTACCGATACTTTCAAACTGGACGTTGATCCGCATACTGACTGGGTGCTCGAAGCCAAAGTGTGGGGTCACGAAGACGGAGTAGGGGAGGTTTCCGAAACGGTGGAATTTCACGTACATCCGCACTAAAAAATGCCGGATACGTGCGTTTAAATAATTTCCAGAACAAAAAACCGGCAAACCGTACGCTTTCGGGCGTTTTCGCTTGCCGGTTTTTCATTTTAGCCGGTCACTTCTAAAAACGAAAAGCTTTGCATTTACGGGGTTTTGAAGATAAAAATATTATCATTGCGTGATAATTCTTTTTTTAACCCTCAAACAACTTTTTACTATGAGCAAGTTCGATGAAAAAATGGAAGTTTATAGAAAAGCTGTAAGCAGTAATAAAAAGGGAGCCTTAAACGACGACCTGCTCGCTGCCGTAGCCAAGGGTCTCGGACCATCCATTTATCTGAAAGACGCTTCTCTCGTTTCATGCACCGATCAAAGCGAATTGGACAGAGTGAAAACAAATTTTTTGAAAAAGAAACTCGGTATGACTGACGAGGCTAAAATGGATGCCGCCATCAAAGCTGCCTGTGAACAATATGACGAAAAAATGAAACACAGAGCAGTATTTTACTATATGCTTGTTCAGCAATTGGGCATGGAAAAAAAGTATAAGTAATCCGATCAGAACACCCAGAAAGGAAAATGGCTTACCAACTTTTGGAGTGGTAAGCCATTTTGAATTTAAAAGAAAACTCAAGCCTTTAAAAAAACCGGCAGAAAGAGAAACCTCGCCTGCCGGCCCCGGTTTATGGGCATTTTAAGTGTAAAAAAACTCACCTTTTGTGTTTAAGTGTGCAGGCCGAATTTTTTTCTGGGAAACCAAATTCAGCCTGCCTTTCTTAGAAAAATCTCAAGGAATACACGACCATTTAAATCAAGTTTTTGGAATTGTGCTTATTTGTTTTTGATTGAGCAGTAAATAAGTAACGCTACAAAGATGTGGGTCACACGTTTAAATGCCACTTAAATGCTTTTTAAAAATGAATTAAAATCAGGCGCGGTGTTGTCCGCTTGATTTTTTTCGGAAAAAAGGAAAGGTAAGCGTAATCGTAGTGCCCTCGCTTACGGTCGAGTCCACTTTTAGTGCGCCTTTGTGCAACTGCACTATTTTTTGACACAGGGAGAGGCCTATTCCGTAGCCATGCACCTGCTGCGCGTTGATGCTGCGATAAAAAGGTTCGAAGATTTTTTCCAGGTCGCCTTCAGGAATGCCTACGCCCTTGTCAATGAACTGGATGTTGATTTCATTTTTTTCAAAACCCAACCTGATTTCTACCTTTTTATCGTCAGAAAACTTACAGGCGTTTTCCATCAGATTCAAAAATACCGTTTTGAGCAGGTGCTCGTTGCCAAAAATTTGCAAAGCTGACTCGTCTTCAGGCAGCACTTCAAAATTGATATAAAATTGATAGTCAGGATGTTGTGCTTTTAATTCTTCCTGTGCTTCAAAGAGCGCTTCATCCATCCGCACCGGCCTGAAAAGAAATTTTTGCGACTCTACCGAAGATTGGGCGAGTTCGAGCAGCCCGTTGGTCAGTTTTGACAAATTCCGCGTATCGTCCAACACGGAGCGCAAAACCTCTTTGTACTCGTCGGTACTTCTGTCTTTTGTGAGTGACACCTGCAACTGGCTGATGATAGAAGCCAGCGGCGTGCGCAATTCGTGCGAAGCATTGCTCACAAAATTTTGCTGCATCTCGAAAGCGGCGGAAAGCCGCTCCAGCATTCGGTTAAAATTCATGGCGAGCAGGGCGACCTCGTCTTTTCTGTTGCCCTCATTTACCCGCATGTTGAGTTTTTGTGCGGTTATTTCACCTACTTCGGTGTTCAATTTTGCGATAGGCACCAGCGCCTGTCCGGCAAACAAGCGTCCGCTGATCAGGATGATGACAATACCTACAACCAAGCCGATGAGCAAGACATTTCTTAGATTTTGGAGTTTGCTGCGCCCGAACTGGTCATAGGCGCTGGCGAAAAAAATATATTCGAGCGAATTATTGCTGTACATCATACCGATCACTTCGAAGCGCCCGTCAGAAAATTCGATGTACTTGTAGCGCCGCACTTGCTCGATCTGTGCGGGGCTTACGTTGATTTGTGCATTTTCACGGCTTGCATACACCACCTCTCCTTCAACGTCATATACCAAAATCCGTTCTTCCGAAAGTGCATTGATGGTGTTTCGATCTATGATTTTCAGCAGGTTGATATCTACTTCTTCTACGTTGACGAGTAGCTTTGCCGTCGTGAGCGCCCGGTCTTTCAGCCTGGAAAAAAATTCTTCTTTTCGGTAAGTAGCTGAAAAATAATACACTGCCGATGAAAATAACACCAACAGAGAAGCTACAATGATGGAAAATTGTAAAGTGAGCTTGGCGCGAATATTCATAAGGAGCTATTGAAACAGAAATGAAAAGACAGGTACGTCAGGTGGTTTCCGATTTTACCAGGTAGCCCATGCCGGGTTTTGTATGAATGAGTTTGACGTCAAAATCACGGTCCACTTTCTTTCGCAAAAAATTGATATACACCTCGATCACATTCGTGCCCGTATCAAAATTAATGTCCCAGACCTTTTCAGCGATATCCATTTTGGAAATGACCCGCCCTTTGTTGCGCACCAGGTACTCCAGTAAGGCAAATTCTTTGGCGGTGAGATCTATATTTTTGCCGCCGCGCCTGACGATTTTGGTGTCGAGATTGATTTCCAGGTCGGCTATTTTCAAAATCTGCTCCGGGTTTTCCATTTCGGAAGACCGTTTTAAAAATACTTTCACACGCGCCAGCAATTCCCTGAAATCAAAAGGTTTGACCACATAGTCGTCGGCGCCATAAGAAAAGCCGGACACCTTGTCGTCTATCGCACCCAGCGCCGTCATCATGATTACCGGGATGGAAGTATTTTTTTCGCGGATGGCTTTGCAAACTTCAAAACCGTTTAAATGCGGAAGCTGAATATCGAGAATGACCAAATCATAATTACGCGAAGTAGCGAAGTGTTTGCCCAAGACTCCGTCGTGCGCCACATCTACCTCAAAACCGTTTTCACGCAAGCCCTTTTCTACAGCGGCGGCTACCTTTGGCTCGTCTTCTACCAATAATATTTTATTTGAGTTCATGATTTTTTTTTAAATTAAAATGCCCGCATTTTTCAAAACAATTTATACAGAATTTGCAAATATTAGACTTTTTTATGTCTAAAGTCTGATACGGACTTTAAAAGCAACTTAAAAAGTCCCGCGTATTCTTTTTCGGAATACTGATTTTTTGCAAAAAAAGCTGATTTTTGTTTCCGTTTTTTGCATTTCAAAATCCTTATCGCTCATCTGAAAAAATAATAAAATGCGTCTTTTTTTCCTGTTTTCTTTAATCCTGACCACTCAATTTTCTTTTTCTCAAACCCGCGGACTTCCCGACTCTTTGAAGACAGTTATCCTCGAAGCCATTGAGGCGGAAAGCAATGCTTTTTACAACAGAGACATTGAAAAATGGCGCAACACTTACCTGCAAAGAGGCGATATTTCGTGGAACTGCGTGGAGGAAAGCGGGGTAGTGCTGGAAGCTGACAGTTGGGCAAAGCTCGACACCCTCGTGACTGGTTATATGAAAACCCACTCCGAGCCGGAAAAAATAAGTATTCGTCGCGAAAACATACAGTTCATCAACGCCGGGCGCTATGTGTGGGTGAATTTTGACGAATACCAAACCATCGGCAAAAAGACCAAACACCTGAAAGGCGTCCGCCTGGTAGCCAGATGGGGGCGCAATGCCTGGAAAGTCAGTGCCGTACACTCCGCTTTCGTGGGCTGGAAATAATACGCGAGCAAACATCAAAATACTTCCCGGCAAATAAACCTTCCGTCAAAATGAAAAAACTACCGCTTCATTGGCAAATCCTGCTGGGTATGTTGGCAGGCGTTATTTTGGATATATCGCCAACCAGCTCGGCTGGAAAAATCTCGTCATAGATTGGATCAAACCTTTCGGCGTCATTTTTATCAATCTGCTCAAAGTAATTGCGATCCCGCTTATCGTGGCTTCCTTGATCAAAGGCGTATCTGATTTAAAAGATATTTCAAAACTCTCTGTCATCGGCGGCCGCACTTTCGGCTGGTATATTTTCACCACCGTCGTGGCTATTTCGCTGGGCTTGATAGTGGTCAATATTGTTCGTCCCGGCTACCTGATGCAGGAAGAAACGCGCAACCAGCTACTCGCTACTTACTCCGACGCAGCCGGCAAAAAGATAGAACTCGCCATCGAACAACAAAATAAAGGGCCTTTGCAGCCGCTCGTGGATTTAGTTCCCGACAACATTTTTAATGCGGCTACTACCAACACCAATATGCTCCAGGTCATTGTGGCGGTTTTGCTTTTTGGTATCGGGCTGGTTTTGATACCGGAAGAGAAAGCCCGTCCCGTAAAGTTGTTTTTTGACGGACTCAATGAAGTCATTTTAAAAATAGTGGACTTGATCATGCTCTCGGCGCCCTACGGAGTCTTTGCCTTGCTGGCAGCGCTGGTGGTCGAGTCGCCGGGTTTGGATTTATTTGTGGCACTATTGGGCTATGCGGTGAGCGTTTTGATCGGGCTGGCAGTTTTGATTCTGGTTTTTTACCCGATGCTCGTCCGCATTTTTACCGGAAAATCCTATTCCTTTTTTATGAAAAATATGGCGCCGGCGCAGTTGCTTGCATTTTCTACCAGTTCCAGCGCAGCCACCCTGCCCGTCACAATGGAATGTGTGGAAGAGCGCCTCGGCGTAGAAAAAGAAGTATCGGGTTTTGTGCTGCCGGTAGGCGCTACGGTCAACATGGACGGCACTAGTTTGTACCAGGCGGTGGCGGCGGTTTTCATTGCGCAGGCGATGGGATTGGAACTTTCCGTTGGCACACAATTGGGTATCATCGTCACGGCGACGCTGGCTTCCATCGGCGCTGCGCCGGTGCCGGGCGCGGGTATGGTCATGCTGGTTATCGTACTCGGGCAGGCGGGCATTCCCGAAGCCGGACTTGCGCTGATTTTGGCAGTTGACCGTCCGCTGGATATGTGTCGCACCATCGCCAACGTGACCAGCGACGCCACGGTGGCTTTGCTGGTAGCAAAAAGTGTGGGCAAGCTGGGCGAGCCGCACCTGAAAAACTGGGACGACAATCTTCCCCAATAATTTGCCAAAAACTCCGGTGACGCGCGAAAAACTTACAGTCATTCCATTTCTAAACCACGCTTAAAATGAATGACAAAATTTTTTTCAAAATCTTTATTGGCGTCTTAATTCTTGCCTTTCTGGCGCTCATCGGGCTTTTATTTTTTGGCAGCTAATCCAAAAATCAGCTCCGAATTTCCATCCGCTTTTTGTCAACAAATGCCGCTGTTATTTGTAAAAGGCGGATGGAAAAAATATTAACTATCCAAGAAAAAGATCGGATCATAGAAATGGCTTGGGAGGATCGCACGCCTTTTGAAGCCATTGCGAGGCAATTTGGACTGGATGAAGACGCCGTTATCGCGCTGATGCGCAATGAACTGAAACGTAGTAGTTTTGAACTGTGGCGAAAAAGAATGGCAGGCAGAAAAACCAAACACGAAAAACTGCGCAGCAGGGTAGTGGCGCGCTTTAAATGCAGCCGCCAACGCGCTGTATCGGGCAATAAAATCAGTAAACGCTAAGGAGAAAATCACATCGCCCGAAAACCCTGCACAATAAAAGTGAGCATGAAAGGCAGCGGCACCCAAAACCACTCAGGAACGTAAAACATCATGCCTACCGTAATAACCGTAAACACCAGTGCCAGCAACCAAATAAGGGCGGAAGATTTTTTTGCGGATTCCATCTCTTTTAATCTTTTTAAAACATTTTAAAAAACCCGCCCAAAGGTAAAAATGAAATTGAAAAAAAACCTGCCTCTTTTCAATTTTCGAATTTCGAATCGTCGTCGCCCGACAACCATTTTTTGAAATGCGGAGAGCGCTCCGTACTCACGATTGTGTCGCTGTCGGTAGGCGGGTCAAGTTTTAATTTTACCCTGGATTTTGAATAGGCGTACATCTCGGAAATGGCTTCGATGTTGACGATAAACTGTCGGTTGATGCGAAAAAACTTCTTCGGGTCGGAAAGTTCTTCCAGTTTTTCCAGCGAATAATCCACGGGGTAGCGCTTGCCGGATTTGGTCGCCAGAAAACTGATTTTATCCTGCGTGTAAAAGTAAGCCACGTCAGCTATTTCCACCACTTTGATACTCTGCCCGAGGCGGATCAAAAAACGCTTCTGAAAATTATCCTGCTCCTGCCTGATTGCTTTGGCCAAAGATTCATAATTGAGTACGCCGCCCGGTCTGAACTTTTCAAATTTTTGCAGCGCATTTTGTAAATCCTGCTCTTTGATGGGCTTGAGCAGGTAGTCAATCGCGTTGACTTTAAAAGCATCCAGCGCGTACTGATCGTAGGCGGTGATGAAAATGATCGGGCTGTCTATTTTTATCAATTTGAAAATCTCGAAGCAAGAGCCGTCCGACAAGTGAATGTCCATAAAAATCAGATCGGGCTTTGGATTGTGGCGCTCGCTGAGCCAGATCAGGGAAGATTCGATGCCGTCGAGTTGTTCGAGAATTTCGATTTTTTCATCAAAATCAGTCAGCAGTTTTTGAAGACGCCGCGCTGCAGCCGGCTCGTCCTCGATGATTAAAACTTTCATTTTTCATTTTTTAAAATCCGGCATTTTGATGAGCCGGTTCGGGTGTATAAATGTATTTCTACTTTTCTGAAAATGTTCACCCGCTGTTTTCCAGCAGCGGGATGCTTACTTTAAAAGTGCTTTCCGTTTTTTCTATTTTCACCTTTCTGTCCACTAAAAATTCGTATCGCTTCGCTATACTTTGCAAACCGAAGCCCGTCGAAGCCTCCGGCCGCATTTTGAGTTGCAAATTATTGGACACAGACACATACCCGTTTGGTTCCTTGCTGATTTCCACCGTGAGCGGTTTTGCTTTTGAGATGACGTTGTGTTTGATGGCGTTTTCTACCAGCATTTGCAGCGAAAGTGGCACTACATAACCCCGCGCGCCATTCAAATCTGTCAGGAGTTGAAAATTATTGCCATAACGCTGTTGCAACAAGTAGCTGTAACTTTTCAAAATTTCGAGTTCTTCCTCCAGCGGGATAACTTCTTTTTCGCGGTATTGCATGATGCTCCGGTAAAAATCGCTGAGCGCCTGCACGTACTCCACCGCCGTTTTCGGATTTTCTTCGATGACAGTAATGAGTGTATTAAAATTATTGAAAAGAAAGTGCGGGTTGATTTGGCTTTTGAGCGTTTCGAGCTGCGATTCTGCCTTTTCTTTTTTCATCTCCGTTTCTTTTTGAAGCCTTTTTTCGCGCGATTTGATAAACCAGATCAGCAGCGCGACAGCCAGCAAAAGACAGCCGCTTACAAACCACCACCGCAGCCAGAAAGGCTGCGCGATGGTAAAAGCGTAAACCAAGGCCGGCTCTTTGACAAAAGCATTATTTTCAGTGGACTGTACGACAAATTTGTAATCTCCCGGCGGCAGGTGCGGGTAAGAAATCACCCTGTCGCGGGTTTTTTTCCAATCAAAATCAAAACCTTCTAGTTTGTAGCGGTATTCAACCGTGGACGGATCGGTGTACCACAAGCCGATGAGATTAAATGTGAAGTAGTTTTCGTCGTAAGCGAAATTTCTTTTTTGTAAAAAATCAATCTGCTCCAGATAAACGGACACTGCCTGAAAAATGGTGCGGGGATGAATTTCAAGATCTTCGCTCAGCGCCGTGTACCGCATCAAAGTGTTTTGTGTGCCGACCCAGATATTCCCAAAATTATCAGCGCTGACCGCATTCAGATTCGGGTCTATATCTTTTACGCCGATTTCCTGGTCATAATTTGTGATATGCCGGCTTTCAGGGTCCAGCAAATCTATACCGGAGGGGTGCACGATTAAAATATTACCTTTTTGATCGGTAATAAGGCTGGTAATGGTTTTGTCTTTCGTCCTTTTGGGCAGTGAAAGCGGTTGGAAAGTATGCCCGTCAAATTCAAAAATACCCCGGTCGGAAGATCCGAGCCAGATGTGCCCGCGCCGGTCTTCTGCGATGGCGTAAACGCCGTCGAAAGCGCCTCCGTTGGCGTTGTCATATGTGTTGATCCGGTTGTTTTCCAAAACGCCCAATCCGCGGCCGTCGGTACCAAACCACACGCGCCCCTTACTATCCACAAAAACCTTGTAAATAAAATCGCCCAACCCGTCGGTGTGATCGTACACCCTGACGCCGATAGCGCCGCCTGCCATAATATCGAGCGGCACGGTGACTTCCATCGCGCCGCGCAGCGTAGCCAGCCAGATGCGGTCTTCAATGCCTGCCATCGAAAAAATATTGCCGTCTATGAATCCGTCGGCGACGCTGAGTTTTCGGATTTTCCCGCTTTCGGGTCTGTAACAACAAATACCGGCGCCGAAAGTACCAATCCACAAATTGCCGAATGCATCTTCAAAAATGCTCGTAACATTCAGCGGAATGTGCGCCAGTTCCTGCCGGAAAAAGCAATTGCCCAGCGTATCTTTTTCATAACGAAACAAACCATGCGCCGTGCCGACCCAGACACGATCCTGCTTGTCTGCAAAAACTGCCTGAATTTCGGGTATCCGGGCATCCGAAATTTCAAATTGGCGGTTGCCGGAATAAATTTCGGGATCATTGGTCAATATCCAGATATTGCCTTCCCCCTCTTTGTGCAGGGCAAAAATTTTGGCAGTTTTCAGCTCTTTTTTTCCCGTCAGGGGATACAGTTTTTTTGTGTGCAAAGACCAGCGGTAAATACCCTGCCCGTCGGTGCCAATCCAAAGTTCCTGGTCTTCAAAAAGTTCGAGACTGTTGATGACGCCCTGATGCCAGTTGCCGAGCGGAAATTCAACGTTGCCACTTTGAGCGTCGTAATAACAGACGCCTTTTTCAAAAGTACCGATCCAGATATTGCCTTTTTTGTCGGGTAAAATGGCGCGAACGATTTCGTCGGGCAGTCCGTTTCGGGCGTTTATGATTTTTACTTTTTTCTGTTTTTCTTTAAAACTGCAAATACTGATTCCGCCATCTGTGCCGACCCACACGCGGCCGTCCGGGGTATGCGCCATGGTATAAATATCGTCGCCCGAAAGCCCGTCGTCAGCGGTATTGAAATTATAAAGACGCTTTTCGGAAAAACAATACAAGCCCTCGCCGTAGGTAGAAAACCAGAAAATATCGCTCTTTGGAAAAGCAAAACCCGTGACGGGCGCTTTGGGCAATCCCTCTTCGGGCTGCCATATTTTCAGTTGCCGTCCTTTTTCCAGATAACAAATGACGCCGTCTTCATAGCCGACCCAGAGCAGGCCCCCGGCATCATCGCCGATGGCAGTCACTTTGGTTTCGCCGAGAAAATCGGGGCGACGAAATATTTGGAAAGTAAGCCCGTCGTAGCTGAACAGCCCGTCGTCAGCGCCGAACCACAGCAGCCCGGCGCACGATCCCGATCACGAGCCGGCCGAGCAGCCCGGAGCGCTGCTCGTGTACCACGCTGATCTTGGTTTCTTTAAATTCTTCGCCGAGGGTGTGGCTCAAAAAAAATGGATGCTGCGCCGGCAATAACTGCCACCCGAAAAACAGGAACAACCATATCGTTTTTTTCAGTAATGCGCTCATTTTTGACTGGCCGGTTCGAAGTCTGCCGCTACCGTTATCTGAATTTCTTCAGCTATTTTCTGGTACACGATTTTAGGAATATTGATTTTATGCTCGTTGAGCAACACCGAAAATACCGCGTTGACAGACAGTTTGCCGTCTTTGACGATCATCTCGCTTTTGATGATGCGCTCCTGCTCCACGCCGTGTATTTTCAGTTTTCCTTTTGCCCGGACGGAGTAAATACCATTTTTTGAAAAATCAACATCTTCGATAATCTTGCCCGCAAAAGTAGCGCTCGGAAAATCATTGCTTTCCATGTAATTTTCATTGAAATGCTCTTTTTGAACCGGATTGTTGAATCCCTGAAAAGTGCGGATGGCGACCGAAAAAGCAAATTTTCCGCTTTCCGGTTCTATCAGCCCGCGCAGTTCGGTTGATTTGGCTTCGATCAATTCCAGCGGCGCATCAGAGCGGAAAGCGATACTGCCCGAACGGATTTCATATCGGCCGTTTTGCGCAACAGCCGCACAGTGAACCAGCAAAAAAAAGCAGAAAAAAAAGGCGCGAAAAATCATAAAGACAAATTGCGAAGTAATTTTCGGGAAATAAAAGTAGCGCTTTGTAAACGAAAACATCGCTCAAAAAGCGCTCAAACGGAAAAAAGCGCGCGCGAACGGGAAGGAACTAATACTGTTCAGGCAAACTTACCCGATAAAGCGGAATTTAGCATTTTACATTTTTACAATCTTCCTTTTGACTGAATAGCCGGAAGATGTAATTACCTCCACAAAGTAGATGCCGGGTGATAGGTGGTTAATATCTACCTGGAAGCCGGAAATCACCTGAGTAAAAATGTGCCGCCCAAAAGCATCGCTCAGTTTTATCTCCCGAATAGCTGTATCGTTGATATTCAGGTTAAGTAAACCTTTGGTCGGATTCGGAAAAATAACTGCTGATTGGATTGCTTTTTCTTCTACCGATCCCGCTTTACAAGCCGTTTCGATTTCCGGCAATGTGTTACAACCGACGCCATTGTCGTAAATGGAACTTGAACCGCCGTTCTGTAGGTAGGTACAAATATTTTCAAGTGCACAAAATGAGAGTTGCGGAGATGATTCAATGATCAGGTGAGTAACAGTAGCGGGATCAAGATTTTCTATGCCTTTAAGGCTGAGCAAACCGTTCGCACTTTCCTCACTGCTTGCAAATACTGCAAACGCCCCATTAATTGCACGCAGATTTTCCAGCCCGGACAAATCCTTTAAATTTGGATGATCGCCAATGACAAAATAGTCGCCTATAGCGCTGAGACTTCTCAAACCTTGCAGGCTGGTTAAGCTCGGATTGTTGACGATGCGGGCATAGCCGCCAATAGTAGTCAGACTTTCCAAACCTTCCAGGCTGGTCAATGCCGGGTTTCCAAACAGCGCTCCTTCTGTTCCAATCGTCAGGGCGCCGAAAATATCCCTTAGATTGTTTAACCCTTTCAAACTTACCAAAGAAGGATTTGAATATATCTCCACATCTCTTCCAATAGTCCTCAGGTTTTCCAGACCTTCCAAGTTTAGCAAAGCAATGTTATCCAATATTCTCACTATGCTCCCTGTTTCTTTAAGTCCTTCCAAGCCCCGAAGATTGTTCAGTGAGTAGTTGCTTTTTAAAATAAGTGATCCTATTAATTTTTCAATCTTTTCCAGCCCTTCCAGACTATTAAGCATAACATTGCCGGCAATTAGTATGGACAAACGAACAGAACCCACATTGGATAATGCCTTGATATTCGTCAGCGCACGGTTGGCTTCTATCGTCAAACCGCCTCCTATACTTGTCAGATTATTCAATCCATCCAGGCTGGTTAAGGAAAAATTGCCGTTTATATAACCCGAAACAGTCAAGCTGCCGCCAATGATAGTCAGGCTGTCCAGACCTTTTAAATCCAGTATTTTTTTATTGCTCTCAATATTCAGGTTGCCGCTTACTTGCCGTAGCCTGTTAAGTCCTTCCAGACTAATCAGTTCGGGGTTTCCGCGGTAGTGTCCTCCTATGCCGAGACTGCCCTTAATAAAAGTCAGGCTTCTCAAGCCCTGAAGATTAGTGATATCGTAGCCCACAATAACCACATTACCTGCAAGTTCAGTACAGTCGGGGTATTTGATATGAAAGCTGTCTATTTGCGATTGTTTGGAAAAAGTAATATTGCCAGTAGGCGGGCATTGGGCAGAGGCACTTAACACCAGAATACAAAAAGCCGGAATACAGGATATAAATGTTTTCATAAGCAAGAATTTTAAGATGACTTCAGGGATATATTTTATTCAAAGTCTCGCTATTATAAAAGTTTCCACAATTTATAAAAAAGTCTCACCTTCCGACAACGTTTTGCTTTCCTCGTGCCACTCATGTACAAAATTACCGGATGCAGCACCCTATTGACCGACTGCTCGTGGAAACCTGGTTGCTCAGTCGCGACGAGGCTACTTTCAGGTTGCTTTATCGCCGCCATGCTGCGGCGATGTGGTGGCTGGCGCTGCGCCTGACGGGCGGAGACGAGATAGCGGCGGAAGAAATCACCCAAAACGCCTGGCTACGTGCGGTAGAGCGCCTGCATTTGTTCCGCTGGAATGCGGCATTGCGCACCTGGCTGTGTGGTTTTGTCGTGTTTTGCCGGCGCGAACAAATTCGGCGCGAAAATTTTGACAATCAACGATTTACAAAATCTGAAGACATTTCAGCAATCAGCGAAAAATCAACCGAACCAGCAAGGCGGATGGATTTGCAGGCAGCTTTCATGAGCTTGCCCGAAACGCTCCGGGAAGTGCTGACGCTGCACGACCTGGAAGGATTCAAACACAGCGAAATCGCAGAATTGCTTGGCATTGCCGAAGGCACCAGCAAAAGCCGCCTGTCGGAAGCGCGGCGGACATTCAGGACTTTTTTTGAAAAAATCGGCGCCTGGCTGTTTTAAAATCACCACAAAATCTTCTGGAAAATGGAAAATAAAGAAAAACCCCTCACTCGATCCGAGCGGGAATTATTAGACAAACATTTTCAACGCGCGGCCCTGCCGCCTCATTTATTCACCAAAATCACCCGAATTATGAAAGACGAAGGTCACATCCGCACGCCAAAATCTTTATTGAATCTGTCGCCGGGCGGCTTGCTCACTGCATTCGCACTGGCTGCCGGACTGCTCTGCCTCGGTTTTATGGCAGGAAAATGGCAGGAAGCGCCCCCGCCCGTCGCCGATGCTGCCGGCAATTCAAAATTCATTTTGCTGGTACACAACGACGACCAGCCCGCCGAAGACCCGATGCAACAAGTCAAAGAATACGGCGACTGGCTGCGCAAAATCCGCGCGGAGCGCATTGCCGACGGCGAACACCTACACAGCAACGGCTGGCTGCTGGCGCAAAATCAGGTAGAATCCAAATCCGAATTTCCGGGACGGAGCGAAATCGGCGGGTATTTCACCTTTGAAGCCGCCGACGCGGAGGAAGCGCTAAAAATCGCCAAAACCTGCCCGCACCTGCACTACAACGGCACGCTGGAACTTCGCCAGATTCACTAGTGAGACGTTTATTTATGTGAAAAGCAGCCCGGTTTGTTACCGTGCTGCTTTTTTATTTTTTATCCATTTTTTGAAACCTGGCTCATCAGGTAAAACATTTCGACGGCGATTTCGAGACAACGTGCGTCGTATGTGGCGCGCTCGTCAGTGCGTCCGTCGGCGATTTTCGGATCGGCGTAGGGGAGCGAAAATCTTCGTTCCGCGCCAAAAACTACCGGACAGCCTTCATCGGCATCGGAGCAGACCATGACGGCGGCGAAGTTTTTTTGCGGATTGGCGGGGTCCGAATATGTTTTTGAAAAACAAACCAGGGCAGGGCGATTTTTTGAAAAAGTCAGTTCGTAATGCGGATTTTCTCCTCCGGGATTTTTTATTTCAAAACCGGCGCGATGCAAAGCGGCTACGGCATTGGGGTGGAAGACCGTGGCTTCCGTGCCGCCCGAATACGTTTCTACATTTTTCAAATCAAAATAATCTGCCGCCACCGCCGCCCATACTTGCGCAAACTGGCTGCGCCGCGAATTGTGCGTACAAATAAAAATGAGCTTGGCCGCTTTTCCGGCGCGGATATAGGCGGCTATTTTGTCCAAAACGGCACGACGATGCGGCTGAACGGACGGTATGCCCGACAGCACTTTTTCAATGTAACTTTTCAAATTGAAAATTTTTAAAATGGTAGAAATCCATCTCGTTTTGTGGTACTACTGAGCCGTCACTCATAATTATGCCTGTTGGCAAAACCGACCAGCGAAAGCATCACAGGCACTTCTATCAAAACGCCCACCACAGTAGCCAACGAAGCGCCCGAATCCAGTCCAAAAAGGGCGATAGCGACGGCAACCGCCAGTTCAAAAAAATTGCTGGCGCCAATCATTCCGGCCGGTGCATTGATACAATAAGGCAGTTTTAAAAACTTTCTTCCGACGTACCAGGAAAAAAAGAAAATGAAATAAGTCTGAACAATCAAAGGCGCGGCTATCAATGCAATATTGAGCGGCTGCGCGAGTATTTGTTCTCCCTGAAATGCAAATAACAGGATCAAAGTAGTCAGCAGCGCAAAAACGGACAGGGGTTTCAATTTTGGCATAAATACTTTTTTCAGCCAGTCCTCTCCTCGAATTTTTAAAATCCATTGATTGACTAAAAAGCCTAAAAATAAAGGCACGACGACAAATACAACCACCGAAGTCACCAAAACATTCATCGGAATTTGTATGTCCGTCACACCCAGCAAAAACTGCACAATGGGAATAAAAGCCACCAGCAGTATCAAATCGTTGACGGATACCTGTACCAGGGTGTAATTGGCGTCGCCGCCCGAAAGATAAGACCACACAAAAACCATGGCCGTACAAGGCGCTGCGCCCAGTAAAATAGCGCCTGCCAGGTATTCGCCGGCTTGCTCCGGCGTCAACCAGGCTTCAAACAAATAATGAAAAAACAACCAGCCGAAAAAAGCCATAGAAAATGGTTTTATCAGCCAGTTCACAAAAACGGTCAGCATTAAACCCCGGCTATTATTGCGCACATTTTTCAAGGATCGGAAATCAATTTGTACCATCATCGGAAAAATCATCAACCAGACCAGAATGGCAACCGGAATATTGATGGAATGCAAATTCAGCCGGCTGATGATTTCTATTTCCGCGCCCGCCATCTTGCCGATAACAATCCCGGCTGCGATACACAAGGCTACCCAAAGGCTAAGATATTTTTCAAAAAAGCCCATTTTGAAATTTTTAGAAAGATGACTGACGCAAAATTATCCGGTCAAAAAATTAGCAACAGCCTGTGCCGCAGCAGCCTTTTTCACCGTACACCGTGATGCTTGAAATGCTGGCGCTGCCTGATTTGAATCGGGTGATTTCTTCGTCGCTGAGGTAATTTTTCAAAATATCGTCGGGCACGATGATGGGTTTTTCCTTTTGAATGGCGATGTTTTTAAATCCTGCCTGGCGGAGCAAATCGAGGTATTCGTCCTTTTGAATAGCGCCCGACACGCAGCCCGCGTACATCTCAGCGGCGTTGCGGATGCGCTCCGGCAATTCGCCGACCAGCACAATGTCAGAAATGCTGAAATGCCCGTCCGATTTGAGTACGCGGTACATTTCGGCAAAAGCCGATTTTTTGTCGGGCACGAGATTGAGCACGCAATTGCTCACCACGACATCCGCCACGCCGCCGCCCACCGGCATTTTTTCAATGTCGCCTTGTCTGAATTCTACGTTGTTGAAGCCAAGTTTTTCTGCGTTTTCGCGGGCTTTTTCGATCATGGCCGGCGTAAAATCTATACCGACGACTTTGCCGGTTTCGCCCGTTTCGGCGCGTGCGATGAAGCAGTCGTTGCCCGCGCCGGAGCCGAGGTCTATCACGGTGTCGCCCTTTTTGATTTTGGCAAATTGGGTAGGCAGTCCGCAGCCGAGCGATAAATCAGCCTCTGGATTGTAACCTTCCAGCCCTTCGTAGCTGTCGGTCATGATGTTGTATACTTCGGTGGAGCAGCCGCCGGAACCGCAGCAGGATGCTGCATTTTCAGCAGTGCTTTGCAGTGCGATCTCGCTGTATTTCTGACGCACCATTTCTTTGATTTGATCGGTATTTTCCATGTTTCAAAAATTTTATAATCGTAATATTTCGATAAAAAAGGTTAAAAAATTTTTTAGCAGCACTTGTCCTTCCGGTCGTAAATAGTTTTCATTAATTCTCCAAAAACTGCTTCCGCCTGCGCCCATTCTTTTTCGTCAATGCAATAGCAAACTTTCACGCCTTCTATGTCGCCTTTGATCAAACCGGCATTTTTCAATTCCTTTAAATGCTGTGAAACTGTACTTTGTGAAAGCGGCAGTTCATCCACGATATCGCCGCAAATACAAACCTGCTTTTTTAAAAGCAAACGCAAAATGGCTACGCGGGCGGGGTGGGCGAGCGCTTTGGCATACTTGGCCACGCGGTTGTCCTTGACGGAAAATTCTTCTGATTTGTTGGCTCCCATATTTTTTAATTTCATCGCAAAAATACGATTGAATATTTTTCAAGCAAGTTTTTGAAATTATTTTTTCAAAAAAAAAAAATTCCTTTGATGAAAAAACAAAATGGCAATCAGGGTAAAAATATGCTGCATCAGTTCGCTAGAAGAGGCAGCTTCGGCAATCAAAGCGGGCGCTTCGGCGCTCGGACTCGTCGGACACATGCCGAGCGGCCCGGGCGTGATTGCAGATGATTTGATTTTTGAAATCGCGCGACAAACGCCGCCGCCTGTCAGTACTTTTTTGTTGACCAGTGAAACTGCCGCCCCGGACGTCATCGCCCATCACCGCCGCGTGCATACTTCAACCATTCAAATCGTGGACACGCTGCAAAGCGGCGCTTACACCGAAATCCGAAAAGCCCTGCCCGGCGTAAAACTGGTACAAGTGATACACGTACTCGACGAAAAATCTGTGGAAGAAGCGCTCGAAGCTGCCGAATCAGCCGACGCGCTGCTGCTGGACAGCGGCAATCCAAACCTGCAAGTAAAAGTACTCGGCGGCACCGGCCGCACACACAACTGGCAACTCAGCCGGCAAATAGTGGATCAGGCGCCCGTGCCGGTTTTCCTGGCGGGCGGACTACACGCCGGCAACGTACGCCAAGCAGTAGAAACCGTACAACCTTTTGGCGTGGATTTGTGCAGCGGCCTGCGCACCGAAGGCAGGCTTGATGCGAGGAAGCTGGAAATGTTTTTTGAGGCGCTTTACCTGACCTAACTTGTCCGCTGCTGCGTTAAAAGAATATCGTTTTTTGTATTTTTGAAAAAATTACTTTTAAAATGAATCCTTTATTAGCGCGCATCAGCGTAGAACCGGAAATCTGTTTTGGCAAACCTTGCATAAAAGGCACCCGTATCTGGGTGTCGCTTATTCTTGATTTACTCGCAAGCGGGAGTTCGGCAGAAGCCATTCTTGCCGATTATCCTCAAATAGAAAAAGACGATATTCTGGCTTGTATCGCCTACGGCGCGGAGATGAGCAGGGAAAATTATGTGGAACTTAAAAAAGCTGGTTAGATGAAAATAAAACTCGATGAAAACTTTGGACACTCCTTTACTTACATTTTCAATAACGCCGGGTTTGATACGCATTCAGTCATAGATGAAGGACTGTCGGGTATAAAAGACGACAAACTATTTGAAATTATAAAAACCGAAACGCGCTGCCTGATTACTTTCGACCTTGACTTCGCAAATATCATCAGGTATCCGACTGGCAAAACGTTTGGTATTATAGTCATTCGACCGCGTCGCCCCGTGTCTTTTGCAGAAATTGAAAACCTTTGCCATCAACTTATCCAGTTTCTAAAATCAGAAAACCCTGCCGGTTGTCTTTGGATTCTTGACGGAGAAAAATTGAGAATCAGAAAACCGGGAGACGAGTTGTAAAGCTCCTTTTGGCAGTCAGTGCAAATATTTTCCTCGTTTTCAAAAATTTCAATTCCTTTGCTTTCCGAACCAATTCAGGGAAAAACATGATTACATTAAAACTCATTGTGGGACTGATTTTGCTGGTAGCAGGCGCAGAAGCGCTGGTGCGGGGCGCTTCAAAAATTGCCGCCGCCCTCGGCATCGCGCCGCTTATCATCGGATTGACTGTCGTTTCCTTCGGTACAAGTTCGCCGGAATTGGCGGTGAGCGTGTCAGCCAGCCTGAACGGTTCCGCAGACATCGCTTTGGGTAATGTCATCGGCAGCAATATTTTCAACATACTTTTTATCCTCGGTTTGTGTGCCGCCATTCAGCCGCTGCTGGTCAATCAACAACTGGTCCGCCTGGATGGGCCGATCATGATCGGCATTTCACTACTACTGCTTTTATTCGCACAAAACGGAATGATTGAATTTTGGGAAGGTCTGATTTTGCTGGCTGTTTGCATTGGTTACACAGTATTTTTGATACGCCAGAGCAGGAAAGAAAAAAGCAAAAAAGTACTAGAAGAATACGACGAAGAATATGCCGAAAAACCCGAAAAAGGGAAGCTGTGGTTGCAAGCTATCATGGTGTTCGTCGGGCTGGGGCTGCTGATTTTTGGGGCGCGCTGGCTGGTGGAAGCTGCCGTCAGCATCGCCACCGCGCTGGGCGTGAGCGAACTGATCATCGGGCTGACCATCATCGCGATGGGTACCTCGCTGCCGGAAGTGGCTACCTCGGTCATCGCCACCGTCAAAGGCGAGCGCGACATCGCCGTGGGCAACGTCGTGGGCAGCAATATTTACAACATCCTGCTGATACTTGGCGTGGCGGCGATATTCGCTCCGGGCGGCATCAAAGTAGCCGAATCGGCTATTGAGTTTGACCTGCCCTTTATGGTGGCGGTCGCGGCTGCCTGTTTGCCGATTTTTTTCACGGGTTATAAAATTGTGCGCTGGGAGGGTTTTGTATTTCTCGGCTACTACGCTGCTTACACCATTTATCTCGTTCTCGCCAATATGCGCCACGCTTCGCTGGACGTTTTTTCTACTGCGCTCAACTGGTTTGCCGTGCCGCTTACAGTGCTGACTTTGACCATTTTGGTGGTGAGAGAGGTACGACGGAAAAGGTGAAAGTATAAAAATCTCTGCAATAAAATGGCTCGCAGAGGCGCAGAAGTTGCGTTTTTAAGAGCAAACCTTTTTTACTCATTACATTATCGTAAATCTCACGGGTGTTTAAAATTCACCGAAAAGAGGCGGTAGCCTACATTCAGGTTAAACACAGAGTGTCCGAAATAATTATAATCGTCAAAATGGTTTAAGCCGCCGAGAGTATATCCCGCTTCCATATTCAGACGCGGTGTCATGTTCCAGCGGAATAGCGCTTTTATATCAATCTGGTAGGGTTTATCAATATTAGTAGCTAAATAAACATCCGCATCAGACAAGATGGAATTAACAAATCCGCCGCCCACTTCAAGGCTCCTATTTAGTAAAGGAAACCTGACAAGACAGGGAATCTCCCAAAAATAAAATTGTAGCTCGTTTAATTGAATGTATGGGCTGGCTAATATGCTTTCCTTCCCGATTTTGGATCCTCGCCTCGAAACAAAAAACCCGGAAGAAAAAACAAACCGCCCGAAGTCGTACTCTGCATAAATGCCTCCGTTAAAATTTAAAATCGGGAACATTTCCAGATTTTCTATCCTATCTTTTCTATTGTGTTCGGGAATAAAAACCTCGGAATAATTAGCCCCTGCGGATACGGCACATTTTATTTGAGCAGCTAAACCGGAAGAAAAAAATAAGAAAATCGAGGCGTAATAAAGTGATTTCATATGAAAGTCAATTTTAGTTCCACTCAATTGTACTGCTAAACCATCCATCTGTAATACGGATAGTGTCCGGTATTTCTCCTTGTTGGGAAGGAGACAAGCTTTCGATGGCTGTCACTTCGAATCTGCCTTCTATTGCTCCCGTTTTTACGTCGAAATCTGTGATTTCAAGATAACTGTTGGTATCTCCCTCCGCCACCTGATAAGTTGCAATCAGCAATATAATATCTCCATCAATTATTGATTCGTTGTATAGAAAATAATTAGGTACGTAAATAAATGGATCAGACGGTAAACGGTTTAACAAGACCTTTTGCTTTTTCAAAGAGACGTAATTGAAAGACATCTTTGTAGTAAATTGGGTAGAATCAACTATGTGTCCGATAATAATTGATATACAAGTATCCAGATCACAAGGAGAGCTGTTTTGTCTAAAAACACCTGCCCGGCCGTTCCATTCAGTCCCATTAATTAGCGCCGAACCAATGCCGGGAAAGCCCATATCTATATCCTCGTCTTTTTTACAGCCGATAAGACAAAGCAAGGCACACAATAAAAGCAGAAAGGTATTTTGCATCTTTTTTAATTTTTCAAAGCACTTAGTGTATCGTTTTCAATGAATGACAGTAGAATTTGTCAATCGCGTCTAAAAATAACGGTATAATTTGATAAGCAATTCTCACACTTCGATTATGTCGGATTTTTGATAATATAGCCGGCAATTTTCTAAAGATACTGGCAAACTATATATCTCTCCTGATTTGAAACCCACAATTCATCCACCCATTTCGACAGTTCATCCAAACTGGTTCGGCGGGTTAGAAAAGCTGCTTCTACTTTTGGCGCATCATTCGACCAAATCCAAAATTTTAATCAACTTTCCAAAAAAATGAAACAGCTTTTCCTTTTACCTATTTTCTTTTTGCTGGCGCTGGCAGGCGCTTTTGCGCAAAACCAGACCATCAAAGGTCAAATTCTTGACAAGCAATCCGAGATGCCGCTCATCGGCGCAACTGTGGTGTGGCTGGGCGGCGACGGACAAAACGGCGCAGTGACCGATGGCGACGGTTTTTTCAAACTCGAAAATATTCCCGTCGGCAGGCAGGCTTTTCAAATCAGCTACATCGGCTACAACAACCTGACCGTGCCCAACGTGGTAGTGACCGCCGGCAAAGAAGTAGTACTCAACCTCGCCCTCGAAGAATCTATCGAACAACTGGATGAAGTGGTGGTGACCGCTGCCGCGGAAAAAGACAAAGCGCAAAACGAACTGGCAACGGTGAGCGCCCGCCAATTCAGCCTCGAAGAAGTGAATCGCTACTCAGGCGGGCGGAGCGACGTGGCGCGTCTGGTCGGCAATTTTGCCGGCGTGAGTACGCCCAACGACAGCCGCAACGACATCGTGATACGCGGCAATTCGCCCACCGGCGTACTCTGGCGACTGGAAGGCACGCCCATCCCGAATCCCAACCACTTTTCTACTTTCGGTACCACGGGCGGACCGGTGAGCGCACTCAATCCAAACCTGATGCGCAATTCGGATTTTCTTACCTCCGCTTTTCCAGCCGAATACGGCAATGCGCTGGCGGGCGTTTTTGACCTCGGCTTCCGCAACGGCAACCGCGATAAACACGAATACACTGTGCAGTTGGCCGCCGTGAGCGGACTCGAACTGATGGCGGAAGGCCCGGTGGCGGGCGGTTCTTACATCGTGGCGGGGCGTTATTCTTTCGTCGGTTTTGCCAAAGACTTGGGTTTGCCCATCGGCACTAATGCCACGCCCAATTATTCGGATTTGGCTTTCAAACTGGATTTTGCCAACGGCAAAGCGGGCAAATTTACGCTCTTCGGCATCGGCGGCATGAGCGACATTGATTTTTTACACGATGAGGTGGACGAGGAAGATCTTTTTTCTCAGCCCGACGAAGATTCTTA
>CALMIT010000546.1 GCA_937864255.1 uncultured Saprospiraceae bacterium | reverse complement strand
GGGGCGATTAATATGAGAACAGAAGGCGGCATAAGACCCTACACTTTTCGATGGAATAATGGCCGCGTGACGGAAAGTATCTCCGGAATTACCGAAGGTACATATACCGTGACCGTGACCGATAGCGCAATTCCTCCCAAAGTTCTTGAATTCCAGTTTGTTGTGCCGGCTTCGGGCAATGCGCCCGTTGCAAACGCGGGACCGGACAGGAGTATAAATTGTAACATTAACCCGGTACAGTTGGATGGAACCGGCTCGTCTGCCGGCTCGGGAATTACTTATAACTGGATTACCATTAGCCCGACCGGAGGCATTGTGCCTCCAGGTGAAAGAACGCAAAGACCTACCGTGTTTGGCCCCGGAGTTTACGTTTTGGAAGTTTCAAATCTTGATTGTACTTCGAGAGATACCGTGGTGGTGACGCCGCCGGTATTCCCCATAGCAAATGCGGGCACCACGGCATTTATAACCTGCCTTGATACTTTGGCAGAATTGGACGGTACGGCTTCCGTGGGAAACAACCTGCGCTTTTCCTGGCAGCCGGTTTCAGGCGCCGGACAAATAGTAACGGGCGATAATACCCGCCAGCCGGTAGTGGATGGCCCCGGATTTTTTGAACTCACCGTTCGTGAGACCGTATCAGGTTGTGAAAATAAAGATACCGTAGAAGTGTGGATGGACAGGAATGTACCCATTGCAGATGCCGGGCCGCAGATGTCTTTCCCCTGCATGGCGGATACGTTGACAATAGGCGGCATTACCACTTCTACCGGGCCGAGATTTGTGTACGAATGGACGGAAGTGGAAGGCGGCAACATAATTGCTGACGCCGATCAAAGTAGCGTGCAGGTAAATGCAGTCGGATTGTATCAATTGCTGGTAACTGACACAGTGAATGGCTGCTTTGCTTCTGATACGGTGCGCATTATTGGCGATTTGGACAGAATACAAGCTGATGCCGGCCGGGATACTTTCCTCACCTGTGCAGTGACGGCTATTCGATTAAACGGGCGGATCATTTCACCCGATAATAATTATGTATTTGAATGGACGGCTTACTCCGGCGGTTTTATAAATCCCGGAGAGGCAAATCTGCTTAATCCTACGATTTCGAGTGCCGGTGCTTATCAATTGATGGCACGGGATACGATAACAGGTTGTGAAGATTTTTCAACATTAATTGTCATTTCACGCCGCGAAACGCCGACGGCGACAGCCGGCCCGGATGTCAATTTGGGGTGTCGGGACGAGATAGTGCCGGTAAGCGGCGACGGCTCTTCTTCCGGCGCTAATTTTACTTACAGGTGGTTTACAAATGGCAGTGGAAATATTTCCGACCCTGCTTTATTAAACACCTCTGTGAGAGGAGCGGGCACGTATTATTTTGAAGTGACGAATATTTCAAATGGCTGTATTGCCACAGATTCTTTGAGAATTATTCAGGACACAACACAACGGCCATTAGTGAGATTGCAGGCGCCTTCGCCGGCTGCCATTACCTGCCGCGACACGATAGTTCAGTTAAATGCTATCGGTTCATCGAATGGCACGCAATTTTTGATTTCCTGGGGTCCGCAATCAGGGATTGTTTCCGGCGGTACTTCACTGACGCCAAAAGTTAATCGCCCCGGCACTTACATTTTGACGATCATTGATACTACCAATTTCTGTTTTAAAACGGACAGTGTG
>CALMIT010000545.1 GCA_937864255.1 uncultured Saprospiraceae bacterium | reverse complement strand
GCCATTTTTAATCTGACCGACGCCGATATGCAAGTCAGCGGCGGCGCGGCAGGATTGGGCGTTACCTATTTTATGACAAACGCAGATGCAGTAAATGCGACCAACCCGATTGCCAATCCTTCCATGTATGCCTCTCCGGATGCTGTTATATTTGCACGGGTAGAAAATCAAAACTTCGGATGTTTTAATATTTCTGAAGTTTCACTTGTAGTTATTTCTCTGCCTGCGGCAATGAATGCGACACTGAATGTTTGTGAGGATGGCTTTGGAAGCGGAATGGGAACTTTTAATCTCAATTCGGCTGACAATACAATTAATCCGGGAGTCGGGGTGATGATAAGCTACCACCCAAGCCTGGCAGATGCACAAAATAACACAGGCGCGCTGTCGAGTCCTTACATGACGGCCACGACTACAATTTTTGCCAGAGTAAGTGATAATACAACGGGCTGTGTAAATATTTCAACAGTACAACTTAATGTGAATCCGCTACCGCAGGTAAGTATCAGCGGTTCGAGACCCAACATGTGCATTGGCGACGCTGCTATTACTTTGACGGGTTCTCCGCTCACGGGAGTATTTTCTGTTGCACCGACTACAGCCGGCCTTGTTGACAATGGAAACGGGACAGCTTCTTTCAATCCGACGATTTCGGGCGCTGGTATTTTTATAATTACCTACGCAGCAACAAATGCAAACACCGGTTGCCAGTTTTCAACTACAACTACTATTAATGTAAGCCAGTGCGGCGCGCCGACAATTTCTATTACGGACCCTTGCCAGTGTCGCGATAATGCGCCGGGTTCGCAAGGTAATGCAACCACTCTGACCAACGGGCAATTTATAGAAACGGTGACTGTGAATGCGCCCACGGGACAGGTTTGGTATATCCAGTCTGTAACCGGCCTTTACAAATCTTCCAGCCCGCAGCCTCCGGCAGCGCCGGCTCCTTTTGTAACTGGTCCGGGCGGAGATCTGTTTACAGAATCTTCTCCGGGCGTTTATACGCTTCCGGGTATTCATGTGGACGCTTTGGGCTATTCTATTACCGTAACTAACGGGACTACGACCTTATCTACAAACAATACTTGCTTTTATCCGAATTCTCAGATATCCGGTTTGCTGGCGGCGTATTGTACCAGCGAAGCGCCGGTAGCACTTACAGGCAATGCCGATCCGGGCGATTTGGACACTTTTAAAATTTATAATGCAGCCACCAATGTGCTGATAGCCAACAATGCTACGGTTTTTAATCCGGGCGTACTTGGCGTTGGAAATTATAGGGTGGAATACATTCTGGACGAAGAACCCAACGTGCCGCCTCCTGGTTGTCAAAATTGCAATCCTGGCTGTAAACAGGCGATTTCGCAGTTGGTAGAAGTAGTGAATCCTCCGGGATCACTCGCGTGCAATGATTTGATAAACATTTCATTAGACAGCGATTGCGAGGTGACGGTACAC
>CALMIT010000544.1 GCA_937864255.1 uncultured Saprospiraceae bacterium | reverse complement strand
GTTTCGGCTCAGAAAATTAAAGCAAAAAGAGACCGTACCCGACCGAAAAAGCACCGCGAAAAAAAGCACAACCGGAGGTCAGAAACTCACCGTGGCGACAATTTTACAAAATGTAGAACCGCAGGCGCTTTTTGCTTTTGTGTCAGAATATGCGCGTCGCGATCAGCAATTTACCACCGCATTGAAAGCAAAATTCGCCTCCTCAATACAACATCTTGACCTCGAAGAAAAATACGACAGCCTGCTGCACACCATCATCAAGTCCAACCAGTCGCCCAATCTGAGTTTTACCAAAACCGGTGCGAAAAAAATCCACGACACCCTCGCGATGCTGCTCAGCCAGGCGGAAAATGACCTGCTCGAAAAAAATTATGCGGAAGCCTTCCAGGCAGTAAAAAGCATCATTGAAAAAATTACGCCTATCCTGCCCCGCTTGCAGGCACACCGCAACGACATTAATACCGCTCTGGAGCTGGCTTTCAGATTGCTGTCACGACTGTCGGGAACGGGCATTCCGCCCGCGCTAAAAGATCAACTATCGGATTTTGCAGCATTGATTTTGAAAGAGCGGCTGTTCAATTTTTCAAAAATCGAACTCATTTTTTTGCTTTTCCTGCAAAAACTTGCACAGGAAAAAAGTCTGAACGAAAATTTTTCAAAAGCTATTGATAATGAGTTGCTTAGGAAATATTACAACCATGAATTGCAGGTTAAAATTTTTCTTTATAAAGCGACAGTTTTAGAAAAAGGAGCGCCGAAAGCCGAAATCGTTACATTTTTCCAAACACTCGGCGAACAGCCTTTTTTAAAAATTCATTTGATAGAAACCGCGCACGAATGGGGGCTTGTGCAGCCCACAAAATGGTTGGCTCAAAATGCGCTCAAACAAAATGCCGATCCTAAAACGGCGGAGCGTATTGAGGAAGTACTGCTTTCTGTGGCGCACAAGGAAGACGACCCGGACAGCGTCGCTTTTTATGCTGCCAAACGATTTTTGGAAACTCATGAAATCAACTATTTTGACCAGTTTGCGAAAGCGCTGAAAACTGATCCCGAAAAAATTACTGCGCTTGTCAGCAAAATTGAGTCGCTGCCGGATTCCGATAAAAATACCGAGACGCTGGCGCTCATTTACGAGCGGCTTGGCATGGGCGAAAAGCTGCTCGCGCTTTTGCAGCACAAAATGAATTTTGAGCTGATGGGACGCCACATAAAAGCTGTTCACGCCAATTCGCCAAAACAGGCAGAGCAACTGGCCTGGAAAACCATAGAACTATTTTTGAACAACCACCTGGGGCGGCCGCCTTCCATAAAAATGCGCAATTTTTTCCGTTCCCTTTTCCTCGCCGGCTTGCCGGAATTGTCTCGCTCACTAATCAACAAAACGCGCAAAGCATACGGCGACCGGCTTTCGATGTCGGAAGAATTGGAGATATTTGGACAATTTTAAAGCCGTAAACTTATGAAAGTAGTTTTGAGGCTGGTCGGCAAGACACAGTTTGCTTACCTGGACGAAGGCTGTATGCTTTATGAAAAACGTATCAGGCGTTATCTTCCTTTTTCTGTTGAGACGATTCCCGATGTCAAAAACGGCGGCAAAATGGAAGCCGGAGAACTTTGCAAAAAAGAAGGCGAACAAATTTTGAGCAGGCTAAAACCCGAAGATTGTCTGATACTTCTCGACGAACGGGGCAGGCAGTTTAGTTCGGTTCAGTTTTCGGCTTTTTTGGATCAACAACTTCAATCGTCCTACAAAACTTTAATCTTTCAGGTGGGCGGCGCGTTTGGTTTTTCGGAAGATGTTTATGCGCGTGCCAATGTAAAATTGAGTCTTTCGACAATGACTTTTTCGCACCAGATGATCAGGTTATTTTTTCTCGAACAATTGTATCGCGCGATGACAATCTTGAAAAACGAACCTTATCATAACGAATAATTAAATTATTTTACTGAAAATCAATTATTTATGTCCATAACGCTGCTGCTGGTAATTTTGACGGGTTTTATCTCTTATCAGGCTTTTAATAATCCCGAACTGAAAGCAAAGCTGATGTTTATTCCCGACGCGGTAAATCGCCGCAATGAATATTACCGCTTTCTGACCTCCGGTTTTGTACACGCAGATTTTAATCACCTGTTGATAAATTTGTTCGTTTTGTACATGTTCGGGCAGGTCGTTGAAGAATTATTTCAGGCCTATTTTGGGCAGATCGGCATTATTTTGTACCTGATACTTTACCTCGGCGCTATCATAGCGGCGAATTATCCTGATTACCTGATTCATCGCAATCATTTTGGGTACGCGGCTTTGGGCGCATCGGGCGGTACTTCCGCGCTGGTGTTTGCGTACATTTTCATTGATCCCTGGGAGTGGTTGCTTTTTCCACCTGTGCCCATTTTACTTTTTGCCGTCGGCTATCTTTGGTATTCAAACCGGATGGCAAAAATCGGCGCCGACAATATTGGTCACAACGCCCATTTTTCAGGCTCTGTTTTCGGATTTTTAGCGACTTTATTATTCGGCTTTTTGTTTAATGCAGATTTGGTCAGTCATTTTTTGATTATGCTGTTGCAAGGACCGAAAGCACCGCCA
>CALMIT010000543.1 GCA_937864255.1 uncultured Saprospiraceae bacterium | reverse complement strand
ACTTTCACCTGGCAGGCTAATGACAATTGTGGCAACATAAGCGAATTTTTCCTGACCATTTTCACTTTCGATTCTGCCGCGCCGGTTTTGATAAATGTACCGGATGATTTTGAAGCCGATTGCGACGCGAATATCCCGCCGGCTCCCGCTGTGGACGCGACAGATAATTGTAGCGGCGCCGTCACTATCGAACTTTCGGAATCAATGGAATTCAACGGATGCGACAGAAAAATTATCAGAATCTGGACGGCCACCGACAACTGCGGAAATGCTTCAAGCCAGTCGCAGGTAATTACTTTGATTGACGAGGTAGCGCCAAAAGTTGTCGCAGCGCCGAGAGACACGACCATCAAGTGTGATGCTTCGGAGCCACTCGAAGAGCCGGTTTTCGAGGATAATTGCAGCGATAGCCTGACCATTACGGCCATTTCGTCTATCGCCCAGCAGCCCTGCGGCTACATAATTGTAAAAGAATGGACGGCGACCGATGATTGCGGAAACAGCACTACTTACACCCGCACAATTACTGCCATTGACAGCCAGCCGCCCGTTTTTTCAGGCGCACCGGCTGATACTACTATTTTTTGTAATCAAATTCCAAATCCGCCGGTAGTCACCGCGACTGACAACTGCGATGACGACATACAGGTTAATTACCAGGAAGTCATTCACAATCAGTCCGGTTGTTCAAACTGGCGCATTGTGCGTACCTGGTCAGCTACTGACGACTGCGGAAATCGCGCCACTACCTGGCAAACCATCATGATTCAGGATAATGAACCGCCGGTTTTTTCGGCTGATCCGGCAGATGTGACCGTTGAGTGCGGCCAAATACCGCCGCCGGATACATTGACTGCTACGGACAATTGCGGGAATGTCAGCAGCCTGACTTTCGAAGAAAACCGCATAGATGGAAATTGCCCGGACAATTATACCCTCGTCAGAGTCTGGGAGGCAACTGACGAATGCGGCAACCTGGCTTCGGTTTCGCAAGTGGTCACTGTAGTTGACAATACGCCGCCCACTTTGGTATTCAACCATCCGCGGCTCAATGGCGTCAATGATGGCGACACGATTATTTTTGAATGTGGAAATCTGGTGCTTTTTGGCGAAGACGATGTGATAACTACGGATAATTGCTCCGTGCCGGATGTTGATTTTACAGAAGACATTTCCGGTTCGGGCGATTGCATGAATGACGGCTTTTTTGAAAAACTGGTTTGCAGATGGACGGCTACCGACGCCTGCGGCAACAGCACTTCGCTTTCGATAGTTGTGATCGTCACAGACCTGACCAGTCCGGAGTTCATCAATTTCCCCGATGATTTGACGATAAATTGCAACGACGAATTGCCTGAAGTTGATTCCGTTCAAATTCGGGACAACTGCCCGCTGGGTGTAAGCCTCGAATTTATGGAAACACAGACAACCGGCAGTTGTCCCGGAGAAATAATCTACGAACGCACCTGGACGGCAACGGATCATTGCGGCAACAGCGCCGTAAGAACACAAATCATCACACAAACAGATACGATTCCGCCAACTTTTGTAAATGTTCCGCAAGACCTCACAGTTTCTTGCGATTCTGTGCTGGGAAATCCCGACGTTATTTCGGCGGTTGACAACTGTACAGATTCGGTAAGCATTACTTTTGAGGAGGAAATTCTGGATGGAAATTGTCCCGGAAATGCCACCGTACTGCGTACCTGGACGGCAACGGACGATTGTGGAAATTCAGCTTCCGTGTCTCAGACCATCACCATTTTTGATAATGAAGCGCCTGTGTTTGGAAGCACTCCGACGGACATTACCATTGAGTGCGACATACCCGTTCCTGACCCGATTACGCCGGTGGTGAGCGATAATTGCGACGCGAATGTGACCACTACGCTGACAGAAACAAGAGTGGATGGAAATTGCGCAGCCGAGTACGACATACGAAGAGAGTGGCCAGCCACCGCTCCCTGCGGCAATACAAGCCCGATTACTCAAACTGTTTTTGTTCGGGACACGGATGGACCTTTGGTCAGCGACCCCCTGGAAGATTTGTTCATATCCTGCGACGCGCTTGTTCCGGCGCCCGTAACACCTGATTTTGATGACAATTGTTCTGACAGCATTACCATCATTTTTAGTGAAAATATCCTTCCGGGAAATTGTTCCGAAAGTTCAACAATTGTAAGAACCTGGACGGCGGTGGATGAATGTGGCAATCAAAACTCGACAGTCCAAAACATATTTATCAGAGATAACACCCCGCCTGCCGTCATCAGCCAACCCGGAGACCTCGTGGTAGATTGCTCGGAAGCAATCGCTGACGAATCGCCCGTATTTGAAGATAATTGCGACGACGATCTGGATATAAGTTTTATTGCCGACACCATTTCGGGAGCCTGCGCGGCTAATTTTACCATCACACGCACCTGGAGAGCAACTGACAATTGTGGCAATATTACCACGATCAGTCAGACAATTTCCGTGCAGGATAATGCTGCGCCTACGCTCACCTTCAATCATCCGCAATTGACCGGTTTGCAAAATGGAGACACGCTGGTGGTTTCATGCGACGCAACAACCATTTTCAGCGCCGACG
>CALMIT010000542.1 GCA_937864255.1 uncultured Saprospiraceae bacterium | reverse complement strand
CTTAGTGGGCGAGCGGATGTCTATTATCACGAATAAACCACAAACTACCCGCCACCGCATTTTTGGTATCGTGAATGACGAAAATTACCAGGTAGTGTTTTCTGACACGCCGGGTTTTATAGAAGCGCCGGCTTACAAAATGCAGGAAGCGATGAACAGCTTCATTTCCACGAGTTTTGAAGACGCGGATTTGATGATTTTTCTGACGGAAGCGGAGGAAATTTTTATGCCGGACCATCCGCTTTTCAGCAAATTGAAAATGCTCGAAATTCCGGTTATCCTGGTGTTGAATAAAATAGATACCGTGCCGCGGGAGCGGGTTTTGGAACAACTAAAATGGTGGTCGGAACAATTCAAATTTGCGGAGATAGTGCCCATTTCCGCGCTTCATCAAAAAAACACCCGGGAACTGCTGGATTTAATTGTAAAATACCTGCCCGAGGGCCCGGAATATTACCCGAAAGATCAATTGACCGATCGCCCCGAGCGTTTTTTTGTCAGTGAAATCATCCGAGAAAAAATCCTGCTGCTTTACCACCAGGAAATTCCTTACTCCTGTGAAGTGATCGTGGATTATTTCAAAGAAGATCAGACGAAGGCCGGCGAGCCGCTCGTGAGAATCGGCGCCACTATCTTCGCCAACCGCAAAACACAAAAGTCTATTATCATCGGAAAAGGCGGCGCTTCTATCAAGCAGCTTGGCAGCGAGGCGCGCAAAAGCATCGAGAAGTTTCTGGAAACAAAAGTTTTTCTCGAGTTGCACGTAAAAGTGCGCGAAGGCTGGCGTGACGACGACCGCCAACTGCAACATTTCGGATATAAATGAGGAAAGACAGAAAGCTGAATTGGTCTTGAAAACATTTTTTGTAATCTCCGTCCGAATCGGCAACTATTTGATCAAAAGGAAAGTTTATCTAGCGCTCAAAGCCTGAACCCGATGATAAAAAAAGCTTTCAAAGTTTACATCAACTCTTTTGGCGGACTTTCCAAACCTGTATGGCTGCTCGGCCTGGTCACCCTGATCAATCGGATGGGTACGATGGTGATTCCCTTCCTCACCGTTTACCTCACACAGGAACTCCATTTTCCACTCAAAGACGCCGGCATTGTCATGATGTTCTTTGGCGCCGGCTCATTGGTCGGCACCTACATCGGCGGCTACCTGACTGACAAAACAGGCTTCTACCACGTGCAATTTTGGTCATTATTGTTGGCCGGATTGATGTTTTACGTGCTGATGCACATGCACACTTTTACGGAATGGTGCGTGGCTATTTTCTTTCACGGAGTCATCGCCGATGCATTTCGACCGGCCATGATGGCATCGGTAGCCACCTATAGTAAGCCCCAAAATCGTACGCGTTCCGTCACTTTGACACGGCTGGCTATCAATCTCGGTTGGGCTTTGGGGCCTGCCATCGGAGGTTTTTTGGCAAAAACGGCGGGGTACGACTGGCTGTTTTGGGCGGACGGACTGACCTGCGTAGCAGCTGCATTTTTATTCAGAATAGCGCTGCCTAAAAAACAACAAATCCAGGAAACGCCCGAAGCAGAAGCCGTGCCGGTCAATTCCGTTTACCGAGACCGGCTGTTTCTCGCTTTTATTTTTTTGAACACCATCGGAGCTATCGCCTTTTTTCAACTTCTCTCCACCCAGCCCGTTTTTTTCAAAGAAATATTACTGCTGGACGAGGCACAAATCGGCGGACTTATGGCAATCAACGGGTTGTTGATTGCCATATTTGAAATGCCCATCGTGTATATTCTTGAAAAGCGTTTTCGACTACTCAGAATCATTACGCTCGGGTGTATTTTGATCGGTATTTCGTACCTGATGTATAATTTGACCGGCTGGGTAGGTATTGCCGTTTTGTCAATGCTCGTCGTGACCATCGGTGAAATCATGACCATGCCTTTTGCCAATGCCTTTGCGCTCTCCCGCGCCAGCGACACCAACCGAGGCAGATACATGGCTTTATACGGCATTTCTTATTCCGTCGCGTTTATGGGCGCTCCGTTTATCGGCTCTGTCATCGCCGACGATTGGGGATTTTACACGCTCTGGATCGTGGTAGGACTTATTAGTTTCGTTGCTGCTTTTGGCTTTAATTACCTACGGAAGTATGTCTAAAACTTTCCGTTTTCAAGTACTTTTTTGTACAAATTCATCACTGCGCCTGTTACTTCCGCCTTTCCGAATTTTTGCACGAAAGTGCCGCCCTTAGTTATCAAATCTTGTCGCAGAGCGCTGTCCTCCAGCAGTTGCCGGATGCCGTCTGCCAAATCCGCCGGCTCCGTCGGGTCAATGTACAAAGCGCCCGGTCCGCCCGCCTCCGGCAGCGACGAAAAAGGCGAGGTAATGACCGGAATACTGCTGTACAGCGCCTCGATGATCGGAATTCCAAAGCCTTCGTAAAAAGACGGATACACCAGCATTTGCGCGGATTGGTAAATGGCGGGCAGGTGTGCAAAATTCATTTTCGGGAAAAAGCGGACGAGGTGTCCGAGTTTTTTTTCGGCGATATATTGCTCCACTTTTTTCTTGTACGCGCCGCCGTTACCGACGACGATCAGGGGCAGTTGCAAATTTTTAGGCAACAACTCAATTGCCTGCACGAGCCGGAGCAGGTTTTTGCGCTCGTTGACGGCGCCTACATAGAGCAAAAATTCCGAAGGAATGTCGTTTTCTTTCAAAATGGCGCGGCGGGTCGCTTCATCCGTTTTTTCATAAAAACGCTCGTGGCAGGTCTGGTAGATGCCCTCGATTTTTTTCTCCGGTATTTTATAAAATCGCACGATGTCGCGCTTCGTACTCTCGCTGATGGCGATGACAGCGTCGGCTTTCCGGCAGGCATAGGCAAATTTTAGGTCGTACAACTGTCGGTCAACCCAGGGAAAAAATTCCGGGTTGGTTTTGAAAATCAGATCGTGGATAGTCACCACCGTGCGGATGCCGGTTTTTTGAATGCCGAAAGGCAGTTCGTGACTCAGCCCGTGAAACAACTCAATGCCGCTTTTTTTCAAATCCTTCTTCACTCCGAAACTGCGCCAGTAAGCCCCGTTGCCGCCTGCCGGACGGTGTACTTTGTAGCGCTCATTTTCCAAAAAAGGCAACACCTCAGCGTGGTCGGAAAGCGCCGGCGTAAAAAGGTGATACTCATTTTCGGGATAAAATTCGGCGAGATGGCGCAGCAGGGTGCGGCTGTAATTGCCCAATCCGGTAAAATTCCTGAAAAGCCTTTTTGCGTCGAAGCCGATTTTCATGATGGGCAAAGGTAAGGTGTGGAGAAGTCATTAAATCAAAAAACTTAGAGTGATAATATGGAGCGAAAATTCTGTCAAATATATAATTGCCGACAAATGATTAAAAGAGTTTAGGCTTTACAATTACTTAACCTAAACCTAAAAAGTGATTAACTGCCTATCTCTATTTTTGAAGAAGATAATTCTAAAAACATTTTTTTAACAAAAATTTTTACAATGGACACGACAGGTATTGCCGGAAATTATTCTTTTAACCATCTAAATTTTCAAAACTATGAGCCAGGATTTTATTATCATTTTTGCATTGACGTTTTTTTCAATTGTAGCCGGTTATTTTACTAATCGTTTAGCTGCTAAAAAAGAAAAAAATTACAGTTTTATTTTTTTGACTTTATTGTTTCTTGCATTTGTTGGTAGTTCTTTGAGTTTTTATTTTTTAAGAAAAAAAGAAAAAAGTGATTCTTTCATTTACCAAGTGGAAGGAATTTATGTGGCGATTGTTTCGGATTCATTCGGAAATCAGGAGGGAGCTGCTGGTGATTTTTATGTAGACAATAAGGGGGAACTGAGGATTAACGGGCAATCGTTCAAAGTAAATAATGGTAATTTTAACGAAATAGGAGATTTCCAATCCCTTTCAACAGAAATCTTGGAAGATAGGAAATCAATAAAATACACTTTTAAAGGAAAAGAAGACGGAGTATGGTTTGGTCAGCCTGGAAGAGAAACTGGTATCGGTGAGATTGAATTTAAAAATTTTGACAAAAAGAAGAATAAATATCTTACAGCAGAAGGGTGGTTTATCAATCCCGTAAGCAAAGAAAAAAGGATCTTCAAATTATTAAGAAGTAATGGCCAGTTTCCAACTGAATTATTCAAAAAGTCTAATTTTATAAAACTGATCGAGGATACATGTAAAGAATACGAAGAGCCGTCTCCTTTTTTAGAAAGACTTTTTAACCCATCGAATTTTAATAGCCGCATTAGAAAAGAACCACCAGAAATTCCTGAATTTTCAACTGGATAACAACTTTAACATGAGAACACCCAAATTTTATTCAAAAAATAGCTACTTTAAAGCTCAAGTAAATACCCTCGCCTAAAACCCTGAAACTTTTTACTATTGTTTAGTCTCTCCTTCACCGACTGTGTATATTTTAGCACTTGAAATATTTTCCAAACTCCAAAGTGCACACCCTCGACACCTACATCCAAACTTACTTTCACGTGCCGCAAGATGACTTGCAGGTCATCGCTTCAAAATTCAAATTGGTGGAATTGAGAAAGGAGGAGTATTTTTTGCGGGAAGGAAAATTTTGCGACCGGCTCGCTTTTGTCCGCTCGGGACTGCTGCGGATTTCCAGGAATGTGGACGGCAAAGAGGTGACCCAGTGGATTTCTACGGAGGGCTATTTTGTGACCGACCTGGCGAGTTTTGTCTTCGATACGCCCGGCCGCTGGGACATCCAGGCGCTTACCGACTGCGAACTTTTTTCCATTGACCGGCAGTCGTATCTCGGTCTCGCCGACAGCATTCCGAGGTGGAAAGACCTCGACAAACTTTTTATCGCACGCTGTTTCATCCTGCTTGAAGAGCGCATTTTCAGCCACCTGCACATGACCGCGGGGGAGCGCTTTCAAAAACTGATGTCCGAAAACCCGGAACTT
>CALMIT010000541.1 GCA_937864255.1 uncultured Saprospiraceae bacterium | reverse complement strand
GACCTTAATACTTTATCATTTTCGATTTGTGTCAGATTGGTTTTGGTTTTTACATCCAAAAGTCCCTGTGCCATTGCCGTCTCCAGTTTTTCACGATTTTTAGGTTTTATACGACTAAAGGCTTCGCTCCTGTAGCTCAAAATGACTTTATTCTGTCCGGTCAGGGAAAGGGCCGCTTCTATTGCGGAGTCGCCTCCCCCCACCACAATCACATTTTTATCAATTATATTTTCAGGTTCCAAAAGCCGGTAAGCTACTTTTTCCAGAGCTTCGCCGGGTACGCCCAATTTGCGCGGGCTTCCTCTCCGTCCGATTGCCAGCAAAACAGTTTTGGTCTTTAGCGTTTCCCCTTTTCGTGTGATTACATTGAATCGCTCGCCATCATTTTGTATTTCTTCTACTTTTGTATTTTCTTTAATTTGAATGCTGTTTTTTTGCAGGACGCTTTTCCAAAGTTCCAGCAGTTGTGTTTTACTGGTATCAAATAATTTCACTTTCCCGTGAAGCGGCAAATCCATCGGAGCCGTCATGACTACTTTTGACCGGGGGAAATTAAATACTGTGCCGCCCAGAGAGTCTTGCTCAAGCGTGAGAAAATTCAGGTTGTATTTTTTAGCAGCCAAGGAAGCTGAAATGCCCGCAGGACCCGCGCCGATGATAATCAGATCGTAAGTACTGCCGTCTTTTTTCAGACCTGCTTTGATGATACTTTCCACGGCAGCCTGCCCTTGTTCCACACTGTTTTTGATAAGTCCCATGCCGCCCAATTCACCGGCTATGTAAATGCCCGGCACATTGGTTTCAAAATCCTGATTGACGTGTGGTAAATCCACGCCTCTTTTTTCTGTGCCGATTACCAGGGAAATAGCCTCTACGGGGCAACTATGGAAGCAAGCGCCATGCCCCACGCAGTTTGAGGCATTTACAAGTGTGGCTCTGCCATTTACAATACCTAAAATATCTTTTTCAGGACAAGCAACTACGCAAGCGCCACTTTTGATACAAGTATTCAAATTGATGACCGGATGCAAAGACACCGGTTCGAATAACCCTTCCTGTTTTGCCTTTTCGATTTTCGCTTCTACTGCCCGGGAAGCTTTTTTCAGCTTTTTTAAATAGATCAAAACGACGACCAGGCAGATCAGCAAAACGACGGCGTAGATGATTATTTTTTCAAACATCGCTCATAATTAAAAAATCCATTTATATCCGAAAGCCAGCGTTATCGCTACATGAATAACCATAATAATCAGCATAATTATCGCAAAGGGCAGATGGGCTACATGCCAGTATTTAAAAAGTTTTTGCATGGTTTGCAGCCGGGCGATTTTGTTATTTATGGAAATTTCATTTTCAATAAGCGTCACCATTTTGTTTATATCCTCTGTGGGAAGATTTTTTTCGCGAAGGCTCTTTTTAATCGTGTTTACGGTTTTTCGATCTTCAAAATATTTACCGATCATTCCGGACAGAAGCTTGCTTTTTGATGCTTCATTTTTTGGAGTTGTTGCGTTCGCTATTTTTTCAAATATGCCCTGATCCGCATGGTAAGTATTTTTCAATATATCGTTTATATCGTTTTTAGTCTCCTGTATCTCACCCAAACTCAATTCCCGCCCTTCTATTGTCCTGGGGATTTGGATATAAATAACCCTGCCAATGACGCCGCTCGCCACCACTGCCACCATACTCCAAAAACTGATGGAAACGATGCCGCCAAATTTGAAGGCCGTATGAAATAAAATCATCACAGGCCCAAGTGTACACAGGAAAATATGAAATTCAAGCCAGTATTTCAGTCGCCCGAATCGGGCTAAAAAGCGATATCGCTTTTTGGCTATATAACCGAATACACCTATCAGAATAAGTAGTGTGCCGATAATACCCAAACCGTGTCCGTAAGGTCCGCTTGATTTTAGCAAGGTGTGATCGGGATGGTAAAATCTCTCCTCGACGGTTGTGTTGTAATAAGAAAATCCCTTGTAAGTTAGATATACTGCTGTAAAAACAACGATACCTGCCAGGGTAGCAATATAGATACGATGGACAAGTGGCGACATTATTTTTTCTCTTATATGATTTTGAAGCCAATTTATAATTTTTAACCGGATTCAGTTGAAAGGAACCATAACAAATTGACTGAACCGGAAAAAATACCTACTGAGCAAATTTTAAAGGCCACTTTCAAAAAGTACTAAACCGGTCAGATATCAATTTGCCTTGTTCGGGTATTTTTATCTCTCTTTCCATTAACTAAGTCACCCGGAATAATAATTTTGGTCATAATTTTTTTTTCTGCAATATTTCTATATTCACGGTCAATTCTAACCAACTACAAATGTCTTTATGAAAATAGGCATTCCAAAAGAAACTGATGATCCACGGGTAGCGATGGTGCCTGCCGTGGCACAAAAATTAAAAGGACTGGGTGTTGAAATTCTGATGGAAAACGACGCGGGTAAATCCGCAAGTTTTAAATCGGAAGACTACGGCGATGCCCTTACTTTTGTAAGCAGAGCCGAAATTTTTCAATCCTCGGATTTATTGCTTTCTTTCAATCCTTTGCCGGACGGCGATTTAAAAAGTGTCAAAAAAGGTATTGTACTTATCTCGCAATTCAAACCTTATTTTGATGGTGAAGTGAGCGGCAAGCTGGAAAGTTTTCAATTGAAAGCCTTTAGTTTGGATATGATTCCGCGCACCACTTTGGCTCAGAGCATGGATGTGCTTTCATCTATGGCGTCCATTGCAGGTTATAAAGCAGTATTGCTGGCGGCGGCGCATTTGCCAAGATATTTCCCGATGATGATTACAGCGGCGGGGAGTATTCGCCCGGCCAAAGTGCTGGTTTTGGGAGCCGGGGTGGCAGGTTTGCAGGCTATTGCAACTGCCAAGAGGCTGGGCGCTCAAGTGGAAGCATCCGACACCAGGCTGGCGGCTAAGGAAGAAGTGGAAAGTCTCGGCGCAAAATTTATCATAGTGGAAGGCGCTGCCGATGATACTTCGGCGGGCGGGTATGCCGTGGCGCAAAGCGAGGACTTTCTAAATCGCCAGCGGCAGGAAGTACAAAACAGAGCTGCAAAATCAGACGTCATTATCACAACAGCGCAGGTGAGAGGAAGAAAGGCGCCGATTCTTTTATCCAAAGAAACGATTGATCAGATGCAACCGGGTTCTGTCGTAGTTGACCTGGCTGCTTCCACGGGCGGCAATTGCGAACTCACCCAGGATCGAAAAGTAGTACATCACAACGGTATTTCTATTATCGGAGACTCTGATCTGGCTGCTACAATGCCGCAAGATGCAAGCACACTTTTTGCCAATAATGTTTTGAATTTTTTAAAACTGATAATCAAAGACGGCAATCTTCATCTTGATTTTGAGAACGAGATCGTGAAGTCGTCTTATATCACCCCAAATCTGTAAATTTTAATGGCAGGAAAAATTCATTTTTAAAAAACCCTATCTCAAAATCATAACACCTTTTTATGGATACGGTGATTCAATTTTTTGAAGAAAATCTGTTACTCATTTATCTGCTCGTATTTACCATAATTCTTGGTTTCGAAGTCATTTCCAAAGTACCTACGGTGCTGCACACGCCGCTGATGTCAGGCGCAAATGCAGTGAGTGGTATTGTGGTGATCGGCGCTATTTTGCTGATACGCGAGGCGGATCCGGACGACTATCTGACTTTGGGCATGGGCACTTTCGGATTGATGCTGGGCGCCATTAATGTATTTGGCGGATACGCCGTGACGGATAGAATGCTTGCAATGTTTAAGAAAAAGAAAAAAGTAAAAAAATGATTTTCAAGACAATAATTGACCTCGTCATTTTAATAGGCGCCGTACAGATTGTATGGGGATTGAAATTGCAAAGCTCACCAGACACAGCGCGTCGCGGAAACATCATAGCCGCCATTGGTATGGGCCTGGCAATTTTGGGAACATTTTTTACCCCGATAGAAGGGGCTTCCAATAATTATTTGTGGATAATGGGCGGTTTGGGGCTGAGTGCAGTGGTGGGCTATCAGGCTGCCATGAAAGTAAAAATGACCGGAATGCCCCAGATGGTTTCTTTATTTAACGGCTTGGGCGGGGCATGTGCGGTCATTTTGTCCATGATTGAATTTTATCATTATTACTATGGAGCAAAGGAGCTGTCTGTCAGTGCGATGGTGATTACCCTTTTTACCTTGTTTTTTGGCGGCATCGCTTTCACCGGAAGTATGCTGGCTTACGCCAAATTGGAAGGATACGCCTGGTCTGAAAAATTAGCACTTCCGCGCCATCATCTGGTTAATATGGCATTACTCGCGCTTTCCCTCGTATTGATGATATTTATTACTATCAATGATTACAGTATAGGCTTTGAATATGCAGTGATTTTGATGATTTTGTCTTTAGTATATGGCGTTTCTTTTGTAGCTCCGATAGGCGGGGCGGATATGCCGGTAGTTATTTCCCTGCTTAACTCTTTTACCGGAGTCAGATTATGTTGTTGGGAGGTATTCTTGTCGGCGCGGCCGGCACTATTCTTACAGTACTGATGTGTGAAGCGATGAACCGTTCGTTGCTCAATGTTCTGATCGGAGGTTTCGGAGGGAGTAGCGCCACGTCCGGCGCAGCAAAAGCAACCGGCGATCAGGTTATCAAAGAAGTGACGCTCAACGACGCAGCGATACAATTGTATTACGCCAATTCTGTCATGTTTGTGCCGGGCTACGGACTTGCGGTGGCGCAAGCGCAAAAAGTGTGTAAAGAATTGGACGACCTGCTTGAGTCAAATGGCGTGAGTGTAAAATATGCGATACATCCGGTAGCTGGCCGTATGCCCGGTCACATGAATGTGTTACTTGCAGAGGCAGATGTGCCTTATCCGAAATTGTTGGATTTGGATGATGCGAACGGCGCTTTGCCGAATACAGACGTGGTAGTCATCGTGGGGGCAAATGACGTAGTAAATCCTGCCGCCAAAACAGATCCCGGCAGCCCGATTTATGGAATGCCGGTGCTGAATGTGTGGGAAGCAAAAAATGTCATCGTGATGAAAAGAAGTATGCGTTCAGGCTACGCAGGCATTGATAATCCGCTTTTTTTCCACGAAAGAGCCAGAATGCTTTTCGGCGACGCCAAAGAAAGTCTGCAAAAATTAGTGGCGGAAGTCAAAGCTTTATAAAAGCATTTTCAAAAATTAGTGCACTCATCGAATTCCGTTAAATTTGCTTTTTTAAAATTCAAAACCAAGAATGCTTCTTACCGGAATTTTGATTTCGCTGATTCTTTCCGCCGTATTTTCAGGCGCAGAAATCGCCTTCATTTCAGCCAGCAAACTCAGGGTAGAACTCAAAAGAAAAAAAGGCTCCAGCCGGGGTATGATCCTCGCCCGGTTTTATGAAAATCCGGCAGATTTTCTAAGCACCATGCTCGTGGGCAACAACATCGTACTCGTCGTTTTCACTTACCTGATGACTATGATTTTGTCGCCGCTGCTGGTTCCTTTTTTCCAGGATGAATACATTCTTTTACTTGTCAATACTTCCATCATCACGCTCGTCGTGCTGACTTTCGGAGAGTTTTTGCCCAAAACGCTTTTCAGGCTTTATGCCGATGATGTACTTTATTTTTTGGCTTACCCGCTCCGTTTTTTGAAATTTTTGCTGGCAGTTCCTTCCTGGTTAATGTTTCGCACATCCAATTTTCTGTTAAAAAGAATCATGAAAACGCCTCCTCAGGAAGTGGAAGAGACTTTTACGCGCCTTGATTTGGAAGATTTTATCAGAAGTACCCGCACCGAAACGGAAGAAGAAATAGATACCGAACTTTTTGAAAAAGCGCTCAATCTTCGTGAGGTGAGAGTAAAAGAGTGCATGATTCCCCGGCCGGAAATCGTGCATATTGATATCAGCGCCACGGTAGAAGATTTGGAAGACCTTTTTCAGGAAACAAAACTTTCGAGAATTCTGGTCACCAAAGATGACGTGGACAATGTGGTGGGATATATACACCATCAACAAATGTTCAAAAAGCCCAAAAATATCAAGTCTATCATGCTCAATATTCATTATGTGCCCGAAGTAATGCGGGTACGCGACGTGATGAATACATTTATAAAAAATCGGCTGAATATTGCTTGTGTGGTGGATGAGTTTGGCGGTACGGCGGGCGTGATCACGCTGGAAGATATCGTTGAGGAAATTTTTGGAGAAATAGACGACGAACACGATCAGGAAGATTATGTGGAAGTCAAAATTTCTGACAACGAGTTTCTCTTTTCGGGCAGATTGGAAATTGATTACCTGAATGAAAAATTTGGCTTGTTTATTCCCGACGACGGGGAGTACCACACACTGTCGGGCTACCTGGTAAGCACTGCCGGCGATATACCCGAACAAGGCGAAGAAATAGAAACCGAGGATTATAAATTTATCATTGAATTGGTGAGCAACACGAAAATTGAAACAGTCCGCCTGATCAAAAACCAACCGGAAAATTGATTTTCATTTATCTTTCAAATGACAGAATTGGTTTTTTACCGCAGATAAAAACAGGTTTTCAAAATTTTAATTGAAGTTTTCAGGATTCAACTTTATTTTTCCTTCCAATCTTTAAACCGTTTCAGGGTATCATTTTTTAAAAACCTGACTTTTAAAAATTTTTGTTTTGAAAAAAATCTCTCCGAAAGAGATTTTAGCATGCCATATTTTTTACCAAATAAAAAGACAGACCGGTATGAAAAAACTTCCCTTTACACTCGATCAATTTAAGTCAAGCGAGCTTGACGTGCAAAAGCAATTGCAAACCAAAGGAGGCTACATCGCCATTCGCAAACCCAGACGAACTATCACGACGGCCATCTGGGACGACCTGGAAATCAGGAACAATCTGGAGGCTCCCCAAAACGACGGTTTGGTCTTTGGCACGTTAGGACGGCGGCGTTGATTTTCGGTTGAATTTTTCCCGTACGATTTCTTTAAATGGTTTGCCGGTAAGTTTGCTTTCAAGCCAGGATTCGAAATCAAACATTTTGATAAGTTGGGCTTCTTCGGGAAGCATCAAAAGGCGCTTCAATTCTGATTGCAGGTTTTGAAGCGCCTTTTTGATCTCGTCTTTCAAAAACATTTTCCTGGAATCTTTTATGAACTGTACCATCAGTTTTTCAAACTGGTAAACGCTTCTTTTTCTTAAAAATCGCTGGGTGGAACGCAGCAGGGACTCTAGCAAAATGTCATTTTTCATCTCAAAGTGGATGATGAGATTGAGTACCCGGGCGAGACTTTGCAAATCCTGTCTTTCAATATTTCGGGGCATGTTGAGCCATTCGTTGAGGTAATGGAGCGCTTTTTCATAATCGTTGACACCGAAATAGATCAGGAAATAATGAAAATAAAAAGTGTTTTTTTCAAAGTAAAATTTTTCAAAATGAAGGCTTTCGGATTCGTGGCTTTTGAGCGCTTCTATTCCTTCCTCAAATTCGCCCGACGAGATACACAACCTGAATTTTGCCAGATAATATTGCCGGTGAATTTTTAAAGCGTCGTCTTTGGTGATGGGCTGTACGCTTTTTAATTTTTGAAGATACGTGCGCACTTCAGCGTACTTTTCAAGCTGGCCGCAGCTCACGATGTGGTTGTTTAAAACGGAAATGTATTCAGATACGCTTTCTTTGAGAAAATGCGGGTGCGCAGCCACTTCTTTTAGCAAGGTTTTGCTGGTCTCATAAAATTTTTCAAAAGCCGAAAGAAAACGGAGTCGAAACAAATGCGCGGTAGTAGAAACGGTATTTGCCGGATGGTTTATCAAATTATTGTCGGCTATTTTTTTCAGTTGCACCAAATGTTCCTTGCTGCGGGTCACATCTTTGCGCAGTTCTACCAGCAGTTTGAAAAAAAGATTTCTGAGTTCCGTGATCGTTGTTTGCTCGCCAAGATATTCCAGCTCGTTTTTTCGAAAACTTTCTAATTGCCGGTTTAAAAGAGCGATGTCGGTCATGGTGTAGGCAAGTTCCTTTTCCCAGCGCAATACTTCAAGCAAAGCAAGGTAGTCTTCGTATTCCAGCGCCAGTTTTTTTATCTTTTGGAGTTGTTCTTTACATTCATGAAAAAGTGATCTTTTAAAAAGCACTTTTACATTCAGCAGCATATTTTTTATCCGAAACTCGACCGAAGTTTTTTCATCAAAATGTTGAAGCGCCTTCAGAATTTCATTGTAGAGGTAATTTTTTAGTTCCGAATACTTGCGGCTCTCCGGAGTCTTTTCAGGATAAATGAGCTTTTTCAAAGCCGCGTCGTCAAAGTCGGTTTGTGCTTCGATGGCATCAAACAGCAAAATGTATTTGCTGTTTTTTTCATTGTTTGGGTCCACCCACATCTTAAAATACCGCCGCTCGGTAGGCGTCAGCGATTTTATCAGGTTAAACAATTTTGGCGAATCTATTTTCGGCATAGGGGCTGGTTTTTTCTCAAAAATCGTTAGCCACTTGCGTTTTTCCAAATTCCGGACATAAATTAGAAACCTGACTTTTCATTTAATTTGGCTTTAATGGATGAGCGGCTACTTTGAATTTTGAACGAAACTTTTTATTCAAAATAGCTGGTTATGAATGTAATTTCGATTTTAAATACAAACAAATCCGGTGACTTTTCAAAAACTAAGACACCTGACTTTTCGCCGGAAATACAAATACTTTCGAAAACAAAAATTACGCTGCCGGGCGTCAACGGGCTTCATTTTGAAAACCTCTCCGATATTATTTTTATACAGGCTGAAGGAAATTACAGTGTAGTTCATTTTCCGCAAAACAGGCGGATTTGGGTTTGCCGGACATTGCGGGATTTGGAAAAAGTTGTAAACGACGATCAAAGGTTTGTGAGAATTCACCGTTCTTTTTGTATCAATCTGGAAAAATTGCAGCGTTACCAAAAAGGAAAAGGAGGACAGGTTTTTATGGAAGACGGGCATTGCATTCAGGTTTCACAGGCAAAAAAACTACATTTTTTTAATGCCCTTGAGGCGTATTTCGGCGAGTTTTGAAAAGTATTTTTTAGGCAAAATTTTTTGAACCTCGTGCTGTCCGTTTTATTTTTTTTAAAATTGGCGAGTCCGGACTCGCCAATTTTAAAAAATTCTCCCCGCTTGGTTTTCCCGCCGCCATTTTAAAATAAACTCGTTATACAAGCAGTCTGGCAAACATCCTTTATTTTCGGCATTATTTTTACCGAAATTTTAAAAATGCAGGGAAGATGAAAAAAGTGTTTTTGATTTTTATCTGGATGATTTTTGCCGGTATGTATGCTGCACAGGCGCAGAGTTATGCCTTTGGTTTGAAAGTAGGCCCCACGGTTGGATTTCAAAAATGGAGCGGTTTTGATGTGGGAGCTTTGTATCGCTACCACGGCGCACTTTTCATAGAATCCGCCCCCGAAGAAAACCTGTTTTCGGTATATGCCCAGGCAGGTTATCATCTGAAAGGCAGCGCGTTGCGTTATCAGCGCGGCTTTACTATCGGCGGCAATCCGTACAATCCACCGGCGCAAGAGTTTATTTTCAAAAATATAGCTCTGATTTTGGGCGCAAAAAAGAAGTATAGTTTGGGTGGCGGCGATTCAAGACTGTATTACATGATTGGTGTACGGGGGGAATACACGGTGAGGACTAATCTTGCCGAATACCACGATCCTGACAATATCAGCAGCCTTACCATTTTCCCTTTTCCCGAATATGTGAATAAATGGAATTACGGCGTAACTGCCGGCGGCGGAGTGGAGGTTCCTTTCAGAGAACTCTTTGGAATGACTTTAGAGTTGACTGTTCACCCGGACTTTTCCAGGCAGTATTTCCAGCCGCCCATTCAGAATGTGCGTGATCCTTTTACCGGCCAAAACCGCACCATCGAAGAACGCGAAATACGAAATATAGCTATCGAGCTTTCTATCGGTTTCCGGTTTTTGCACAAGATTGAGTATATAGACTGAGTTTTATAAAAAAGCCCCGGATTTTTTAATCCGGGGCTTTTTTATTTTAAAATACTTATACCGTCTGATTCGCAGGTTTTTCTTTAAAACGTACGATAGAACGGATGCCGATTTTCAGCTTGTAGGCAATCCAGAACATACTCGGCACAACAACCAGGGTAAGAAAGGTAGCAAATGTTAATCCATACACTACCGTCCAGGACATTGTGCCCCAAAAAGCAGCATTGTCCCCGCCCACAAAGTATTGCGGATCAAGATCGGAAATAAGCGTAAAGAAGTTAATGTTGATACCCATAGCCAGCGGAATCAAACCCAGTACGGTCGTAATTGCGGTTAGCAATACCGGACGCAAACGGGTTGCCCCGGCTAGTACGATGGCTTCTTTCACGTCTTCCGGCGGCAGGTCGTTGGGATATTCTAGGTTTTGCTCCATTGCTTTTCGCTTCATCGTGAGCAAGGTGTAATCTACTAAAACGATCGCATTATTCACCACAATACCAGCAAGAGAAATGACGCCCATACCTGTCATGATAATTAAAATGTCCATACCCGTGAAAACATAACCAAGAAATACGCCTATCGTACTAAAGAATACAGATAATATAATAATAAATGGTGCTGAAAGCGAATTGAATTGTGCAACCAGAATAAGAAATATGGCAAATACAGCTACCATAAAAGCTGATAGGATGAAAGCCATATCTTCTGCCTGCTGCTCCTGTTGGCCGGTGAAAGAGTATGAAAATCCTTCCGGAATCGGGAAGCTCGCCAATGCGCCTTTTATTTCTGCCACAACTTCATTTGGGTTATATTCTTTCAAAACATTGGACGAAATTGTGATCATCCGCTCCTGATCTTTTCGATTGATGGAGTTGTAGGTAGAAGAGTAGCTAATCGTGGCTACCGCTGATATCGGTACCTGCACGATTTTGCCGCTTGCCATACTTCTGAAAGTGATAAACTGATTCAGGATTTGGTCAATATTGTATCTATAAGGATCCTTTGCCCTGACGAAAATCGGAAAATCGTCATCCCCTTCTTTATATTTTGAAACTTGTTTTCCAAAAACCGCGGCACGGATTGCATCGGAAATGGCATAAGTAGAAATTTCGTAACGTCGGGCAGCTTCCCGGTCAACATTAACAAGCAATTCAGGCTTTCCGATATTTACATCCTTTTTCAATTCTTCAATTCCCGGGATATTTTTGGAGGTGATGTAATCCACCATTTTGTCCGAAAGTTCCGTTAGTTCAGTGATATCGTCTCCCTGCAATTCGATATTGATCGGTTTGCCGGTAGGCGGGCCTGCGGCGTTTTTATCTATCACGATTTGTACGCCCGGTATGCCTTTAAGCCCGGCGCGTATTTCTTCCATAATGCCCCAGGTAGAAATTCCGTCACGCTCTTCGGCCGGTTTGAAAGACACCGTCAGCCTGGCTTTGTTGGGTGATGCGCTGAAATCGGGACCGGCATTCGGATCAGAAGTGTTTTCACCTATCTGAGCCAAAACGGCGTCCACTATTTTGTCATACGGTTCAATGATTTTTTTGACCTTGGTTTCAAGTTCTTTTACCACTTTGTCAGTTGCTTCAATGTCTTTTCCCATCGGCAATTCTACGAATGCGTTGATGTAGTTTGGATCCGGATTCGGAAATAAATCTACTTTCGGAGATTTTATACCGAGCAGTATGATGGCTACAAAAAGCAACACTACGGTGCCTCCGAAAACCATGTAAGGATTCTTTCTTTTCAAAGCAAATCTTACAAACTTGTCATAACCATTTTCCAAAACAGGAAGCGCCCTGTTCTGAAAATAGAATGAGGCCGGTCGAAGGAAGTAAATATTTAAAATAGAAATAAGTGCGGATATCCAGAGCAGATTTCTGAGCCACATGATCTCTCCAAAATGTGCCAATGCCGAAAAAACAAGCATTATCAATGCGCCAATCAGCACATTTCTTTTTTTCCGTTTTCTTACGGCCGGGTCGTCGGCTCTTTTATCTACTTTCATAAACCTCGCAGCAATGACCGGATTGATAACCAAAGCCACAAACAACGAAGAAGACAATACGATGATGAGCGTGATGGGCAGGTATTTCAAAAAGCTACCCATGATGCCCGGCCAAAATGCGAGAGGTATAAAAGCTGCAAGCGTAGTGGCTGTGGAAGCGATAATAGGCACAGCCACTTCACCCGTGCCGTACTTGGCGGCTTCCCAGCCTTTGTAGCCGTTTTGCATGTATCGGTACATATTTTCCACCACTACGATGGCATTATCCACCAACATACCGAGGGCAAGAATCAACCCGAAAAGTATCACCATATTCAGTGTGTACCCGAGCAGGTTGATTATCAAAAAACCCATGAGCATGGAAAGCGGGATGGCGATACCCACAAAAGAAGCGTTGCGTATGCCGAGGAAAAACAATAAAACCAAAACCACCAAAATTACCCCCGATATGATGCTATTTTCCAAATTGGATACGGAGTTGCGGGTTTGCACCGACTGATCGTTGAAAATGGTAATGCTCAAATCTCTGGGCAGAACATTTTCTTCCGCCTCCCGGATGATTTCTTTGATCTGGTCGGCAGCATCAAGCAGGTTTTGACCTTTCCTTTTGATTACGTCAAGCGAAATAACCGGCAGCAAATCTGCCCGGGCGATACTTGATTTTTCTTTAAAACCATAAATTACATTGGCGAAATCTTTTATGAAAACCGGATTTTGATTTTCACTTTTTACAATGACATTTTCGATTTCGGAAGGGTCTTTAAATTGACCGAGTATCCGGATGGAACGGCGAAAATCGTTGTTGATCAACTCCCCGCCCGACATTGTAAGATTTTCCTGTTGAATGGCGCTTTCTATATCTCCGAAACTTACCTGAAGCGATTGCATTTTCAATAAATCCACTTCTATTTTCACCTCTCTTTCTAAATCGCCTTTCAAGTCCACTTTTGAAATTTCTTTCAAATCTTCAATTTTTTCTTCCAGATATTCGGCGTATTCCCGCAGTTCGTCATTTGTGTAATTTCCTGAAATGTTGACCGTCATGATCGGTATTTCCGACAGATTGATTTCCAGGACTTCAGGCTCTTTATCCAGGTCTGTGGGGAGTTCTGGCTTGGCTTTGTCCACGGCGTCTTTTACTTTCCGGGTCGCTATTTCCTGATCCACATCTGCTTCAAATTCGGCTACGATGAGCGAATAATCCTGCATGGAGGAAGACGTGATTTTTTTTATTTCCGAAACAGAAGCCAGTTCTTTTTCTATCGGCCGGGTGATCAGATTTTCAATGTCTTCGGCTGAGTTGCCGGGGTAAACGGTGTTGATATAAATCTGCGGCCATGGAATTTCGGGAAATGATTCTTTAGGTATCGTATTATAAGAGGATACTCCAAAAATCAGTATCATAAACGTGAGTATAAAAATACTCGTGGCGTTATCTACCGAAAAAGAAGAAAGTCCAAACTCCCGCAAACCTTTTTTCTCTTTTGGATTATTTGAATTTTCAGACATGATTTTTATATGTGTTGCAGGTGATATATTTTATTTTTTAAAAAAGCCACCCGGGGGCAGCCCGGGGAAAGTTTATTCATTTTTGGCTAAAACGACCGGTTCATTATCAGAAACCGAGCGGGCGCCTTCGATGATCAATTCTTCGCCGCCTTTCAGACCTTCCTGTACGACGATGTTGCCTTCGTAACTTTTACCTGTCGTGATGTACACTTTTTTTGCAACCTCGCCTTCTTTTACGAATACAAAGAATTTACCTCCCGATTCCTGTTGTACCACTTCAAGCGGGATAGTAACTGCATTTTTTTCAACATGATCGTTGAGCAACATCAGCGCCAGCAGGTTTGGCTTCAGCAAACCAGAGGTATTATTCATATTCACTTCTACATTAAATGTGC
>CALMIT010000540.1 GCA_937864255.1 uncultured Saprospiraceae bacterium | reverse complement strand
TCGTCGAATTTGGCAGTATCCACACCGTTCAGGAGTGTTTGCACGGAGATTTCTTTGCCCGCGGTCGCTTTTTTTAAGGAGCTTTCCACGTCTTCAGACACGCTGAGCACCAGTTCGTTCCAGCCGGCGGTGATCAGGTTGGCTTTGCGGGTGAGCGGGTGGTAACGTTCCTGCTTGTTGTGTTCGGTATAAACCACCGGAATGCCGGCGAGCTTGCCCGCGATACGACCTGCAACGCCGGCCAGTGGCAAGTGACAATGAATAATATCAGCGCCCCATTCTTTGGCAAAACGCGCCACTGCGCCCGATTTGGCGAGAATGGCTACGCCGTTGTTGGCGTGGAAACAGCGGACTACTGCGCTCTGCTTTTCGAGTTCGGGCACCACCTGATTTTTGTAATCCAAAAAATAGCCGTACGCAAAATCGAAGCACTGGCGGTCGTGTGCCCGCAGCGTTTCCGGCAGCAGCATTTCTGCGCCGCCGCGCCCCAGCGATTTGATGAGGTGCAGGATTTTGATCATACTAATTAGCCCCTCCCTGCCTCCCCGAAGGAGAAAAGCTGGTAGTTCGTAGATTTAAGAAAAGAGGACGAGAGAGAAATTGGGAGCTATTTTTAAAAATTCGTTACTCGTCAGTCCCCATTCGTTATTCGCTCCTTACCCGCAGTCGTTTATATACTTCGATGAAGTCATGAGCGATGGAAGCATTCAGAAACTTTTCATTGACCAGTCGGTAAGCCTGTCCGGTGATTTTTTCCTTTAATGTGGGAGAATCATGCAGGATTTTGACCTTTTCGACAAAACCGGCTTCGTCTCCTTTTTCTACCAAAAATCCCGTGGCGCCGTCTTTTACAACTTCGCCGATGCCGCCTACGCCGTACGCGACTACCGGCAGTTTGCATAAAAATGATTCGAGGATCACACCGGGCAAGCCTTCTATGAGGCTCGGAATAAGCAAGGCGTCACAAAGCGGCATAATGCGGAGTACGTCTTTTCTGGGGCCGGTGAAAAAAACAGCGTCTTCCAGTTGCATGGTTTTGCAAAGATTTTTTATCTCGTTTTCGAGTTTGCCGCTACCGATCAACACCAGTTGCGCTTCCGGCTGATCTTGTTTGATCCTTGAAAAAATATTTAAAAGTCCGGCATGATTTTTTTCCGGCACAAATCCCGCGACGCTCAGATAAACGGGCTTTTTTACGACGCCGATATTTTGCAGATTATCGTAGGCAGGTGGAAGTTGCGGATTGACGCCGATAGTAATGGTTTGGGTTTTTGACGGCGGATAACGAAATGCTTTTACAAAATCCTTCCGGCATTCTTCGCTGACGGAAGCGACAAAAGCGGTTTTGTTTACGAGTAATTGGTTCAGCAATTTTTTCAAAAGTGAATGGATAAAATCGCTCATTTTACTGGCATTTCTGAATACGATCGGCTGCTTCCAGCCAAATAACATTTTTGAGAATGCGGCATATTTTAAAGTGTCCGCCGCATTTGCCTGAACCACATCATACTCTCCTGTTTCGATTATTCGGTATAAATTTTTGTAGGCTTTAAAATCGTACAGACGCTTTTTTTCATTGGCGTTTAAGTGGATAAAAGGGACATTGAAGCCATCCAGACTTCCGAGAGATTCGGCGTTTCCGAATAAAAAAAGCACGTCAGTTTTTACGTCGGCGCGATTTAATTCTTCCGATAACTGACAGGTAAAGATTTCCACGCCGCGCAACTGCGGCCTTTGTATGATTTGGAGGATTTTCAAGGGTTTATAATTTCCCTGCGTTTTTTAGAAACTCGTCATACGCCTTTTCGTGTTGAGACGCGATGGTTTCTATATCAAAGTTTTGAGTGGCATAACTTCTGGCTTTTTCTGCTTTTGGAAAACACTCTTCGGTGTTTTCTGCAAAATAAACCAGAGAATCCAATATACTTTCTTTCTTTTTTACCTCGAAAAAAGAAGCGTATCCTTCCGGTATTACTTCTTTATTCATTGGTATGTCAGAAGCGATAACGGGTACGCCTGCCAGAGCCGCCTCAATCAAAGCGCCGCTGAAACCTTCGTAATGCGATGGAAAAACAAAAGCAGAGGCAGTTTCCAACAAGGCAGGAATATCCTTTACGTTGCCCAATAAGGTTACATCATTTTCCAAATTTAGCTCCCGGATTGTTTGTTCCAATACCGGACGATAAGGACCTTCTCCCGCAATTTTCAATTTGCTACTGGGATATTTTTTGACAAATGTTGAAAATGCTTCGATTAGTTCTTTTTGGCCTTTGCGGGGGATTAAACGACCTACGTTTATAAAAATAATCTGCTCGTTCGGGGAGTGGCTTTGCTTTTGGAAATCATCAATGGTTCGCCCGCGATGGATCACTTTTATTTTAGCAGGGTTAATAAAAAGCGCCTTAGCATTTGATTGCTTGATATATTCGGAATTGGATAAAAAACCGATACATACTCTTGCAGTCAACGCATTCCAAAATTGGAAAAATCTGATTTTGAGTTTTAGATCAAAAGAAGCTGTTTTAAATTCAAAGGGAGAGTAGGTGTCATTTACGAAAGTGCCGATAAGCCGTACTTTTTCTAAAAAGCAAGCGACCCGTGAAATCAATTCCGTTCGCATTAAAGTAGCGACTACCAAATCGGGTTTTTCTTCTCTCAATAACCTGCGCAATAGTTTTATCGCTTTCCAAAACTGATAAGTACCGGGAAGGTCAAAAGAGGCAAAGCGAATGTTTGTGTGTGCGTATTCTTTTCGCAGTTCGCTTTTTGCATATATCTGGCAGACAATTGGTTGCCAGTTTTTCAACCGACTGGCTATTTCCAGTGTGCTGCGTTCAGCGCCGCCGGTTTGAAGCGTGTCGAGCGTATAAAGAACTTTTTTTTGAGGGAGACTCATTAGGTAATGAGACATTTTTATTTCTTAAGCCTGTTTTCCCGTCCGCTCCGTGTCTTCGCTTTGCGAGACACGGAGCAGCGCAGGGAATATTACTTCAAAACTCTATTTACATATCCCGTTGAACCAATATAACTAATAATTTTTGCAGGATTTCCTGCAACTACAGCATTTTCAGGGATATCAAAATTTATAAATGACAAAGGTGCTATTAGAGCATTATTTCCAATTGTAATTTTACCTACAATGATTGCATTTGCTCCGATCCATACTTTATCTCCAATCACAGGGCTTCCTTTCTTTTGTCCCCTGCTAATATGACCTATCGTCACGCCTTGGGCAATATTACAATTGTCTCCAATTATAGCAGCTTGATTAAAAACAATATTTCCATAATGAGGCATGAAAAGCCCTTTACCAATTTTTGTGGTAAGGGGGATTTGGTATCCATATCTTCTTTGAAGATTTTTATACCAGAACCTGGATAATAAACCGATTAATGAAAATTTAGAATAAATATTACACAATCTGTGTAGGCAAATAAATCGGAAACCAGGTGTTTTAATAAAGTGAATCAAGAAAATCTTGAAACCTAGTTTTCCTGAATATCTAAATAGGTCATGTTTTATTTTAAAAATAATATTTGTCATTATTTTTTGAGAAACAAATCCACCCTCCGATTATCTTTTTCAAAACTGGTTTTTATTAAGTACAAACCGGCTTCATTTATCTGTTGTATCGCCTTTTCTGTATCACCCATTTCGTGATGCCACTCTATAATGATACCACTTACTTTACCAAAATGAGATGCATAAGTATCTATAAAATCATATTCACCACCTTCGATATCAATTTTTAAAAAACAGTTTTTTTGATCGAGGTAGGGGTTGAGGTTTATATAAGAATGGGTTACTTTTTTACTATTTATAGATGTCCTATTATGAATACTTGAACTCCAAGGGCTGGTTTTGGATTCATAAAAAGTAATAGAGCCTTCAGATTTGCCGGCTACTTTTTTTTCGAGAATGGTTTTTTGAGAAAGCCCCGCCTGACTAAAATTTTTTTGTAGTTTTTTAAAATTGTATTCAGAAGGCTCTACCAATAAATAGCTTACTTCCCAATCCAAGACTTCAGCTCTGCAAAAATGCTCAATCATTAGTGAAAAATATCCGCAGGCAGCGCCGCAATCAATCACAAGCTCAGGTCGAATACCTGATTTGATAATGTCCGGCATAAGAGATAGATATTCAGAAGATGTAAAAATACTCCAAAAGAGACTATTGTCTTTTTTATTGTAAGTATTTAGCCTCAACCCACTTCTTAAAGCAATGCTTTGCGGAAGGCGAAGGGTTAAGGAGTGTAAGAGTTTTTTGAAGTTCATTTTTTGAAATAATTGCTCTTTAATAGAGCAATCGGATCGATGGGCTGATAATAGGATGAATGAAAACCAGAATTCAATTTTACCTTTATTGTTGTTTTAAAAGTAATTGGAATAAAAGATTTGACTTTGGACAAGAAAGAGTCTTTCTTTTGAAAGGATTCTTTCTTTTTTGTCCATTCAACCTGATAATCCGATTGCTGGGGAGTTTTTGAAAAGATAGTTTTGATGCAATTCCTTTTGGCGATAAATTGTAAAATCACGGGCTTGTCATTTACTAAAACCACCCTACTTTTTACCACATCGGGATCCTTTACACTCATCCATTTTCTACTATAACGGTTTTCATACATCAGCATTTTTTGTACCTCAAAGCCATTCTCATCATTTAATATGCGATAAAAGAGTTCCGGACTGAACTGGTAAAATCCATGACCGAGATAATTATTGGAAGGAGTCATACCAATGAAATGTCCATCTACTTTTACCATCTCCATGCAGTTTTGTACAGCTACAGGGAAGTTGAAAATATGTTCTAACGAACCGCCATCAATAACTAATGAATACTTGTTTTTGAAATCATCAGAAATAGGCTTATTAAAATCATGTGTATGGGTTGCTTTTTCATAATCTGAAAAATCGAAAGAATGAACTTCCCGTGCGCCTAATAGTTCAAAAAGCGGTTCTGCATAGTGATGATCATAAATGTGCTTAAGATTTGATTCGGAAATGTTTATAGAAGCCTCATCATTGATGACTGCCTTAAAATGGGCAAAAGGCATCCGTATAGTTTGCCTTCCAATCATAGCAGTTTTAGAAAAATCTACACCAGTTTTTTTTGCAATGATTAAAAACCTTAACCCGTTTTTGCTTATTCCCATATTTATTCTATTCAAAAAATTATAATTTCTCTTCTGGTAGAGGCTTAAACTTAAAGGATATGCTCTCAAAAAATTCTTTAACAACCGGATTAAAAAAGAGTGGAGAAAAAACTAATAGCATGATTAATAAAGAGGATGCTAATACCAAAATTGGTTTCTCTGTTAAAAGGAAATTTCTTCCCCAAAAATTAATAAATAGGAATAGCCCACCTAAAGCATATAACTGCGAGTTGTTCTTTAACACTTTCCAAATAAAGAAGGACTTTATTTCTCTTTTTAAAGAAAACAATAAATGAAAATAGCGGTAAATCATAGAAATTAACAACGCTAGGGCAATACCTTCTATACCATGATTTTTTAAAGAGAACATCAAAATAACCGTTAAACCAATATTTGCTATCCAAATCCACAGCGTCGATTCCATATTACCCTTTGCCCTTATGATTGAATAAGAAATCTTGTAATTTAATCTAAAAACTAGACCTAAACTGAGTATCTGAAACGCGATGGCAGCTGGCAACCATTTTTCACCCAAAAGAACTATAATTAAATCTTTAGCATTTGCAAAACAGTAAAACCCTAAAGGCAGCATGAATGCCATAATTAAAAAATCTGCTTTATAGAATGCTCTTAAAAGACTTTCATCACTATCCTGCTTTTGAGAGAAACCTGCAAAAAAAATCCGGTCAATGAAGTCAGAGAATAGATTCACATTAGCTGCCATTAAATTATATGCCCTATTGTATAAACCAAGCGAAACAGGCCCCATGAGGCGGCCGATAAAGAAAGTATCTGCTTGATTGGCTGTCATAGCAGCAAATATGTTTAGTGTATCAAAAAAACCAAAGCGAAACAATTCTTTGAATTTTTGAAAAGAAAAAACAAAAGCAGGGCGAAAAGGAAAAGCTCGAAAACTCATTAAAGCAGTAAAAAGGCTTTGTATGACAAAGCCGGCAATCAAAGACCAATATCCAAAACCAGCAAATGCCAGTATTAAAGTAACAGGGATATAGCCCAATAAGTAAGAAAGAGTCTCTATTATGGATAATTGTTTGATTTTTAATTCTTTCAAAAGTAAACTCCGGCTCACGGCACTCAAAGTGTGTGTAAGTGGCAAAAAAGCTATTACACGTACTGCAACAGTTAGATTCTCCTGTTTAAAAAATTCGGCAATTAGTGGCGCCAGAAAAAATAAGAGCAAACTGCCTGTAAACCCTAAAAAAGCATAAGCCCAAAAAACTGTATGAATATGTTCCGGTAACAAATCTTTCTTTTGCACTATCGCGGAGCCAAGCCCCAAATTACTTAATGTGACCATATAAAGAAAAACCATAGAAACTACCTGAAACAATCCAAAATCTTCGGGTTCCAACAATCTGGAGAGAATAAGCAATAAGCCTATTCGGAAAAAAGCCGTCAGAATTCGCGCCCCCGAACTCCACATCGAACCTACTATGACTTGTTTAGAAACAGACACTTTAGTTTTTTACAGAAGTTCTATTTTTTCTTTGCCTTAAAGGGAGAAAGTGAACTGTTCTCTTCCTCATAATACCCGTACCCATACCCGTATCCGTACCCATATCCATCCCCGTAGCTACCGTATCCGTATCTGCGGCCGGTTTTGATGCCGTTGAGTACGATGGCGGGATTGCTGAGTTGTCCCTGGCGGTTGATCTCGTTGATGATTTGAAGTTGCGCCTTTTTGGTAGTATCGAAGCGGGTCACATAGATGGTCGCCTGGATGTACTTATTGAGCAGCAGGGCGTCGGCTACCAGTCCCACGGGGGGAGTGTCTATGAGTACGTAGTCAAAGTTGCTTTTCAGGTATTCAAACAGCCGGTCGGTGCGCTCCTGCATCAGCAATTCCGCGGGGTTGGGCGGTATCGGTCCGGAGCCGATGTAATACAGATTCGGGTGAATTTCGGCGGCATTTTTTACCACCTGATCCAATTCCATTGAGCCGACCAGATAGTTGGTCACGCCCACATTGTCGGTTTCCGCGCCGAGGTAACGGGCAAGTTTCGGCTTGCGCAAGTCCATGCCCACCAGCACCACTTTTTTATTGCTGATGGCGAGGCTGATCCCCAAATTTACGGTAATAAATGTCTTGCCCTCGCCGCTCATACTGGACGTGAGCAGGATGGTTTTGCTTTCATTGCCCGGTATCATAAACTGCAAATTGGTGCGCAGCATTCTGAACATTTCCGCTATTGCCGAGCGCGATTTGGCGCTCACCACGATGTCTTTGCCGCTTTTGCTCAGCCCGATATTGCCGAGGAAAGGCACGGAAGTTTGCTTTTTGATGTCCTGCGGCGTTTTGACGGCGTCGTCGGTGTATTCGCGCAGCACCAGATAGCTGAGCGGTATTACCAGTCCCAGCGCCAGCGAAACTAGGTAAACAGTAAGCGGCACGGGCGACACCGGCCCGCGGCTTTCGGGTGGTTCGATGATATTGATATTAGGCAGCGCCACTGCCTGCGATAGCGCCGTTTCTTCTCTTTTCTGGAGCAGGTAGAGGTAGAGTTGTTCTTTGATTTTCTGCTGGCGTTCTATTTCGAGCAGCCCGCGTTGTTTGCCGGGCATGGTTCTGATTTTGCGCAGCAGCAATTGTTGCCGGCTGTCGAGTTCTTTATTGGCGGCGAGGGTGCGTTTTTTTACTTCCGCAAGCGCTTCGAGTATGGTTTTTTTGATGGGTAAAAGTTGGTTGTAAAGCGCTTCGAGCGCGGGGTTGTTGACCCTGGCGGAAGTTTTCAGCGGTTCAATGGACAGCAGCAGTTCATTGTAGCGCGTCAAAAAAGTTTTTAACTCCAGGTTGTCCACTTTGATGTCGTAAGGAATCAGTTCGGGTAGTTTTTGGTCTTTGTTGACGTGGTTGGCGATCACGTCGAGCCATTCCGTTTTCAGGCTGTTGTCAATGATGACTTTTTCGTTGGCTTCTATTTCGGCATAAATTTTCCCGATCTCGGTCTCCACGCCGGCGATAATGTCGTTGCTCACCACGTAATCTTCCACGTCTTTTTCTACCGCCGTCAGTTCGTTGGTGAGGTATTGGAGTCGGTCGTCCACGAATTGCAGGGTCTTTTGGGCGGTCTGGTTTTTCTCTTCTATACTTTTGTCGGCGTAAGCCTGGATGAGCGCGTTGAGAATGTCAATGCCTTTGCGCGTCACGGGTTCTATGAGACTGAATTCCAGGATGTCGGCGTCGCGCAGGGGGCGCACCTGCAAGGCGCGCGCGTAAGACGCCGCCACAGATTCGGGTCTGGCGAAGCGGATCAGCACTTCATTTTTCGGGTGAATGGCCGCCGAATCGCGGATGATTTGAAAAGAGCCGATCTCGTTGTTGACCAGTTGCCCGAAGGCGTATTGTATTTCTTTTTGATTGAACTCGATGGTGTAATATTGGTCGTCCACCACTTTTATTTTGTAAAACTGTCCGAAGGCGTTTTTTTCGGGTGCGTGAAAAACGACCTTCACCGGCGTGCTTTGCTCTTTGTAATTTTCGGAAGTGAGAATGTCGCCTTCCGAAAAATAACTCACGTCCAGCCCCAGTTTTTCTACCACGTCCAGCATCAGCGGGGTGGATTTTAAAATCTGAATTTCGTTGGTCAGATTGGAAGCGCTTTCCAATTTGCTGCCGCCCTCACTCACGATTTTCAAAATGGAATTTTCCTCTTCGCTGCCTTTCACCATCACGGTGCTTCGGATTTCGTAGCTGGGTTTGGTATAGCGCAGGTACAGCCAGGCCGCGGTATAGGCGAGTAGCGCGCCCAGCACAAAAAGATACCAATGGCTCAGCCCCCGGTAAAACAGGCTTCTCAGGTCAATAGCTGTGTTGTCGCCGCTTTGCACGGTTTGCTGTACGTTTTGGGCGCCGGTATTATTCGAATGTAATCTCTCCATTTTCGGAATTGTGCGTTTGCAGCGCCTTGTCGCGGACAAAAAAATGCCGCCGGCCGCGCTGCTTTTTTAACGCGTAAACAAAGTAACGATTAAAGTAATCAAAGACAAACCCGCCGAGCCAAGGCTCACCCAGCGAAAGACCGGGTCCTGCACCGTGGCTACCCTGGAATCGTTGGGTTCGATGTATATCACGTCGTTTTGCTGGATGTAAAAATACGCGCTGGCGAAGATTTCATTGGATTGCAAGTCAAGTCGTGCAAACTCGCGCTGCCCGTTGCGCTCGCGAATGAGCAGCACCTTGTTGCGATTGGCGTAAAGCGTGAGGTCGCCGGCGCGGCCGATGGCTTCGAGCAGGGTCATGCGTTTGTTGTAAGTATTGTAAGTGCCGGGCTGGTTGACTTCGCCGAGCACGGTATATCTGAAATTCAGAAAACGCGCATTCACCACCGCGTCGCTCAGGTAGGGTGTGAGCCGCTGGCGGATGGTGTCGGTGGCGGCTTCGATGCTCAGTCCGCCCACCTGAATCTTGCCCAAAACCGGAAAATTGATCATGCCGTCCGCATCTACCAGATAGCCGTTGAGCAGCAAGATTTCGGGATTGTTGGCGGCGGCGTTGGAAGCCTGTCCCTGCGTGTTTTCGATATTAAAAGGCTGGGCGGCAAGCGGGTTGAAGCTGTGTACGCTGATGCGCAAAATATCGTCCGCCTGTATGGTGGATGCCGGCAGGTTGGTAATTTCCACGGGCGCAGCGGGCAGTTCGCCGTTTTGAAAATTCATCAGTTCCTGGTGGCTCACACAACTGCCCAACAACAGGGGGATGAAAAGGTACAGGTATTTCATGGTTTGCTGATTTGCTGATTTGCTGATGTGGCGATGTACTGATGAGAGGTAGATTCTGGTGCCAAATGCTGAAAAAAATATATTCATATCAGGTGCGGATGAAATTTATACGCTTTGAAGCATTTGTTTTTCGCTCTTCCAGAGAGTATATTTTTTTTAGAAATGCTACGACCTGCGCGATTCTTTCCAGTCCCGATTGATTCATTATATCTTTTATTTCCTCCGCCTTTTGAGCTTCAAAAGAATCGTATATGCTGATTTTCTTTTTCATTTTTTATAAAAAAATTTTGAACCGAACACTCAAATCCAAAAGACTAAAGACCTTCCGATAGTTGCCGGTTTTTAAATTCCGTTTCGTTGAGGATTTTTTGTAAAGTTACTTGTTGCAGGCTTTTTTTCAACAAATCAATATGTCCCTGATGGTGCAGGTCGGTGCCGAGGTAGTCGGCAAGTTTTTCTTTTACGAGTTGCAGCGCCCATTTTTTCGTCGGCTCGCCGTAGTGTCCGGTCAGCGAAAGGATATTCACCTGCAAAGCGCAGCCCATGTCTTTGAAACGCTGCATGGTGGCTGTTTTCCCGTTGTAGTAAGGATAGCGCTCCGGGTGGGCGAGGATGGGGCGGTAGCCTTTTGTACACAATTCAAAAATGGTTTGCTCGATGTCGCGCGGCTCGCCGAAAAAGGACAATTCAAAAAGCAGGCGCTTTCCGGGGAGGGTGAGCAAATCGCCCGCGGCGAGTAATTTTTCAAAATTTTCATCCAGATGATATTCGGCGGCAGCCTGCAATTCGACAGCGATGCCGGCAGCCTGCGCGGCAGTTTTTACTTTTTCCAAACCCTCCAAAATCGTCCTGCTGCTGTTCGGATAATAATCGCCCATCACGTGCGGCGTGGTGATGATTTTTGAATAACCCAGCTCCGCCAACTGCCGGATCAGGGCGAGCGAAGTGTCCAAATCGGGCGCTCCGTCGTCAATACCCGGTACCAGGTGCGAGTGCAAATCCACGCCCAACGCGGAAAAATCCGCCTGCGTTTTTACCGTCCTCTTTTTGAAAAAGTTGAACAATTTTAATTAGCTGATGGGATGATATGCTAATGTGGTGATTTGCTGATGTGGATTATTCGTTATTCTACACTCGTCAGTCGTCACTTGTTCGGGGTTTATGAAGGTGGATGAAGGGTAATGAGGGAGAAAATTTTCTTGTGTTTTTTAGTGCAAATCTTTGTGTGCTTAGTGGTTTTATTTTTTTACCACAAAGGAAGCCCTAATGACTATTTTTAAAAAATCGTTATTCTACACTCGTCAGTCGTCACTTGTTTGATTCGTCATTCCTACTTATTTTTCTCAATTCTTCGGCGTCCAGTTTGTCTTTCAATCGCGCTGAAGATTCTTTTGAATGCAAAAGGTGGTTGAAATGCAGAAACCGAATTTTGACGCCCATAATATCAGCCGTTACTGCCTTTTCAAAACAGGCAGGAAAATCTTCTTTTTGAAAACCAAAAATCGAATCCATCAAATCGGCATACATGCCGTTGTCCAACATAATTTCACAATAGCCCGGTAGCAAGGGCGCTGTCATCAATGCTTCAAATCGCCCATAGCCGAGCGCTTCCAAAGCATCCACCAGCTTTTTCCGGTTTTCGAAGGTATCTTCCAACCAAAAATCAAAATCACCGGTGGCGCGAGCGTAACCGTGAAAATTGGTAGCAAACCCACCCACGATAATGTAGCGGATGTTGTGTTTTTCAAATGTCCGTACCACCCGCAAAAGTTCTTCGCTGAAAATATCCATCAGAGTACTTTTTTTCTGATAATCAGTCCTTTGCCGGCCGGTAGTTTTTGCTTTCCTCCCATACGGCGCGATAACTCGATCAAATTGCAGGTAAATAAAAAACGGCCGGCAGCATCCAGATTGCGAAATTTCAAACTTCGCTCTCTGTCTATGCTGTTCAAATCCACTTTTTTTCTAATTATCAATTTTGACATCGAAAGGAAAATCGTTTATGAATGTGCTGATGAGGTGATTTGCTGATGTGGATTATTCGTTATTCTACACTCGTCAGTCGTCACTTGTTCGGGGTTTATGAAGGTGGATGAAGGGTAATGAGGGAGAAAATTTTCTTGAGTTTTTTTGTGCAAATCCTGGTGCTCCCGGTGGCTTCATTTTTTAACCACAAAGACACAAAAGGAAACATGAAGCACACAAGATTTCATCATCACATTAGCACATCAACCGATCGTTTGCGGTATTTTAAAATAACTCAGATACCAGTTGACAAAATTGGCGATGCCTTCCTTCACGCCGGTGTCGGGTTTGTAGCCCAGGTCGGCGATCAAGTCGTCCACGTTGGCGTAGGTGGCGGGTACGTCGCCGGGCTGAATGGGCATAAAATCTTTGATGGCTTCCTTGCCGAGCGCTTCTTCGATGGCGTGGATGAAGTCCATGAGTTCAATCGGATTGTTGTTACCGATGTTGTAAATTTTATAGGGGGCTTTGGAACTGGAAGGGTCGGGATGTTTGCCCGACCAGTCGGGATTTCCCTTCGGTGCATGGTCGATCACGCGCACCACACCTTCCACAATGTCGTCGATGTAGGTAAAATCGCGCACCATTTTTCCGTGGTTAAAAATCTGAATCGGCTCGCCCGCGAGGATGGCTTTTGTAAAAATAAACAGCGCCATGTCCGGTCGTCCCCAGGGGCCATATACTGTAAAAAAGCGTAGTCCCGTAGTCGGCAAACCGAAAAGGTGGCTGTAAGTGTGCGCCATCAGTTCGTTGCTTTTTTTGCTGGCGGCGTAGAGCGACACGGGGTGATCCACGTTGTCGGCGGTGGAAAAAGGCATGTTTTCATTCAATCCGTACACGCTGCTACTGCTGGCATAAGCGAGGTGTCCGACCTGATGGTGGCGACAACATTCCAGAATATTGGTGAAACCGATGATGTTGCTGTTGACATAAGCCTGCGGATTGATGAGGCTGTAACGCACGCCGGCCTGGGCGGCGAGATTGCACACCGCATCAAATTTTTCCGCAGCGAACAGTTTTTCCAAACCTTCCGCGTCTTCGAGATTTAGCTGAATGAAGCGATAATTAGCGTGTTTGCTGCTTTGCACGGTTTTGTCGTAGGCTATTTCTGACTTGGCGATGCCGGCGTATTTGAGCCGGTCGTACTTGATGTTGAGGTCGTAATAATCGTTGATACAATCCAGCCCCACCACTTCGTCGCCTCTTTCGATCAGGCGGTTTGCCAGGTGAAAACCAATGAATCCGGCTGTGCCGGTGATGAGTATTTTCATGATTTTTTTTACTAAAGTTTATAAAAGCGGATGAAGGATTATTTGATTTTTTTACCACAAAGGAAGCACTAAGGCACAAGAGAAATTTTCTCCCTCATTCTCCTTCATCCACCTTCATAACCCCTGAGCAAGTGACGAAAGACGAGTGCAGAATAACCATCTCATTATATTTTCTCTCCTTTGGAGAGGCCGAGAGGGGCTACATTAGCAAACCGTCCCAGGTTTTTATCCTTTTCGGAAATAATGAGTTTTTCCGCGGGCAGTTTCCAATCAATGCCCAAATCCGGATCGGCGAAATAGATGCCCGTGTCGTGTTCCGGCGAATAATAATTATCGCATTTGTAGCTGAAAATTGCTGTTTCCGTCAATACCAAAAAACCGTGCGCAAAACCGCGCGGAATAAACAACTGGCGTTTGTTTTCGGCGCTGAGTTCCACCGCCACATGTTGTCCGAAAGTGGGGGAGTTTGGACGGATGTCCACCGCCACGTCCAGTACGGCGCCCCGCACCACGCGCACCAGCTTGGCCATTTCCATCGGCGGACGCTGAAAATGCAGCCCACGCAACACTCCGTAAACCGACTGTGATTCGTTGTCCTGCACCCACTGCGGATCCTGTCCGGTCATTTCCACAAAACGCCGGTGTTGGTAACTTTCAAAAAAATA
>CALMIT010000539.1 GCA_937864255.1 uncultured Saprospiraceae bacterium | reverse complement strand
GTCCAGGTACACAGCATGACCGCCGGCCGGCTGCATCACCGGCACGCCGGCCGCCACCAGTTTTTCGCATAAATACTCGATGCTGCGAATGCGGTAATGGAGGTAATCTTCGTGCATCACTTCTTCCAGTCCGATGGCGATGGCGTCCAAATCTCTGCCCGCCAGCCCGCCGTAAGTTGGAAAACCTTCAGTGATGATGAGCAGGTTGCGGCATTGTGCGGCCAGTTTTTCGTCGTGCAGGGCGAGGAAGCCGCCGATGTTGGCGAACGCGTCTTTTTTGGCGGACATGGTGCAGCCGTCGGCGTAGGAAAACATCTCCCGCGCAATTTCGGGAACGGACTTTTCGGCAAATTCCGCCTCGCGTATTTTTATAAAATAAGCATTTTCGGCAAAGCGGCAGGCATCAATAAACAGCGGAATGTTGTGTTTGCGGCAGACCGCTTTCACGTCGCGAATATTTTGCATGCTGACCGGCTGACCGCCGCCTGAATTGTTGGTTACGGTGATGATGCACAGCGGAATATTTTCAGCGCCTTTTTCGCGGATGAAATTTTCCAAAGCGCCCACGTCCATGTTGCCTTTGAACGGCGCGGGCACTGCCGGAATCTTGCCTTCCGCACAAAGCAAATCCACGCCCTCCGCGCCACTGAATTCAATATTGGCGCGCGTGGTGTCGAACAAAGTATTGCTTACGAAATATTTTCCCTTGCCGCCTATCGTCGAAAAAAGAATTTTCTCTGCCGCCCTGCCCTGGTGCGTCGGTATCACAATCGGCATCCCTGTGATGTCCTGCACGGCTTTTTCAAAACGAAAAAAACTGTTGCTGCCGGCGTAAGATTCGTCGCCGGTCATCATGCCGGCCCACTGTGCGGCGCTCATAGCGCTGGTGCCGCTGTCGGTCAAAAGATCAATCAGCACATCGTCGGCGTGCAGCAAAAAAAGGTTGTAATGCGCTTTGCGGATATATTTAATTCTTTGCTCGCGTGTGGTAAAATGGATCGGCTCGACGGATTTGATGCGAAAAGGCTCTATGATGGTCTTCATCTCGTATTTGATTTTTTTAGAACGGGCGGCAAGATAAAATCTTTTGAAAAGGAGCCGGGTGATCAAATTCATTCTTTGGGGAGATTGTGAGATGTGAGGTGATTAGATGTGAGATATTTAGATGCCAGATGTCAGACTTTGTGGGTGCTAAAAAAGCAGCACATTAGCACATCAATAATGTCTCGCAGAGGCGCAAAGAACGCAGAGATAAGTTGGTAGCTCGTGGGGAGTGGAGGGACTTATAGTGTTCCTAGTGCCTCCCTTTGTGTCTTTGTGGTAAAAAAACAAATCTCAAAGCCACAACTACAATTCACATCAGCAAATCACTCCCCCGCCCACTGCATCATCGCCAAGTCCGTGGCGTCTTTTTCTTTGACTTTGTCCACCCATTTTTGTGTCAGCGCTTTGTCGCCTTCGCGCAGCGCCATGATGCCGCAAAGCGAAAAAATAGCGTCGTCGAGCGACTTGAGCATTTTGCCGGATTGCAGTCCGGTCACGTCTTTGAGTGCGAGCGACTCGCTGGCAGGCAGGCTTTCTTCTTTTAAAAAATAATATTGCATCACGAGCCGGATCGAATCGGCGCGCGAGGAATACTGCCCCCATACCACCAAATCCACGGCGCAGTTTTTTGCAAGTTGTAAAGATTTTTCGGAGTCTGTCGAGGCAACTTTTGTTTCGGTGGAAAGCAATTTTGCGCTGGCAGAAAGGTTATTTTTACTGGTGAGTTCATTGATACGGTTGCGCAGAATCAACTCGGGACGGGCGGGTTCACTGCCCACATTTTCAAAAGGCAGAATCAGGATTTTGTTCTTTTTGCCGGTTTCAAAATCGGGGCAGCCGTCATTTTTTTGAAAAAAAACAAACCAGAAAACAGCCGCCAAAACAGGTATCAAGGCCACTAAAATCCAGTTCCGGCGGGATTTGTTTTTTGAATTTAAAACGGCAGGGTCGCCCGCCTCCGCGAGCGAAATCAGTCGCTCATTGATTTGATTATACTTCAACCGTGCTTCCTGAAAATCAATCAGACCTTTCAACTCGCTCTGGCGCACCGCATTAAAATCGGCTTCTATCAAAGTCAGCGTTTTGAGATCAAGGGCGGGCATTTTTTCACTTTTTAAAAAAGCAATTGCCGCGGCGGTGTCGCCGGCGCCCAAAAGGTCTTTAAATTTTTCCAAGAACTCGGCTCGTTCCATTTTTAAAAAATTGTAAAACAAAAATACACTTTGAAGCCCAAAATCACCCGCCCCATTTTCAAACGCCGGCGACATAATCCGGCAAGCGCCGGCGCAGCATTCAAAAAAAAATGATTTTCTTCGTAATCTTCTTCATTACAAAAAAACACACATGAGCCTTCACTACTTAAAATGCGCGTTTTCGGGAGTCGTTTTCACAATCTTTTCAATCCTCGCTCCTGCCCAACAAATCGATCTTTCACAATTAAAATCACTGTCGCCACGCAACATCGGCCCAGCCGGCATGAGCGGCCGGGTGACCGCGATTGACGTGGATTTAAAAAATCCGGAAAATATTTACGTGGGCACTGCCAGCGGCGGCGTGTGGAAAAGCTCCGGCGGCGGCGTGGACTGGACGCCTGTTTTTGAAAAAGAAGCCTGCCAGAATATCGGCGCCATCGCCATCAATCAGCAAAACCCGAGCGAAATTTGGGTGGGCACGGGCGAAGGCAACCCGCGCAACTCGCACAACAGCGGCATCGGCATTTTTAAAAGTCTGGACGGCGGAAAATCCTGGAAAAATATGGGGCTGACCGAAACCAAACTCATTCACCGCATTCGCATCAATCCCTTTAATCCCGATGAAGTGGTGGTGGCAGCACTCGGATCAGCCTGGGGACCGAACCGCGAGCGCGGCGTTTTTAAAACGACCGACGGCGGCAAATCCTGGAAAAATGTACTTTTTGTAAATGACTCCACAGGCTGCGCCGAACTGGTCATGGATCCCACGAATCCTAAAAAACTCATCGCTTCGATGTGGGAATTTGGGCGCAAGCCCTGGACTTTTGTGTCGGGCGGAAAAGGCTCCGGCTTGTACATCAGCTACGATGGCGGCGAAAATTGGAAAAAAATAGGCGCGAAGGAAGGTTTGCCGGAAGGCGAACTGGGAAGGTTCGGGCTCGCCATCGCACCCAGCCGCCCCGAAATCGTGTATGCACTCGTGGAAGCCAAAGAAAACGCGGTGTATAAAAGTACCGACGGCGGTGAAAAATGGGCAAAAATTTCAACGGACAATAATGCGGGCAACCGCCCTTTTTATTACGCCGAAATTTACGTTGATCCGAGCAACGAAAACCGGATTTACAGTCTTTGGACGAATGTGAGCCGCAGCGAGGACGGCGGGCGCACCTGGCAAAACCTGCTGGATTTCAACTACTTCAGCGGCGTTCACCCGGATCATCACG
>CALMIT010000538.1 GCA_937864255.1 uncultured Saprospiraceae bacterium | reverse complement strand
AAAAGCAGGTGAGGTATAAAGGTGTGTGGGAACGGCGTTTGATGCAGCATTTAAAAAAAACGCCAGCTTTATCTTTCATGCAATTGTTTTTTTGAATCGCAGGGAGATAAAGCCGGGCGGGACATTTCAGATTTTTAAAATTTGAAATGTTCAAAATCAGTTGATATCTTTTCCTTCTTTCAATTTTACCAAAGCGCTTTCCATACTTTTTTTGTTGATGTCGTTTGGTGCTTTCGGCAAAGCTGTTTCTACGTAGCTCATCGCTTTTTTATAATCGCCGATGGCAGAATAGCCCCGCGCCAATCCTACCAGCGTGGTAAAATCATTCGGGTGTTTTTCCGCGTTGATTTGAAATATTTTCATGGCCTCGTTTTTCTTATTTTGATTGATCAGTTGCCGTCCAAACATGTGTACCTGCATAACCGTCGCGGTGGGATGTTTTACTGATTCTTCCACTACTGCGAAGGCTTCCGCATCGCGCCCCATGGCATACAAAACCGACGCTTTGCTTTGCAGGGTTGTAAAATTTTTTTCGCCGAAGAAAGGCTCATTGATAGCCAGATCAGCCCAGGTCAGCGCTTCCTCCAGGTTGACCTTTTTAGTGGCGCAGTAATTGGCTGCCGCTGCAACATTTTGCCAGAGAAAACTTTCATCGTTTTGCATCTCCTGCCTTATTTTTTCTACGTACACCATGTCCGGATTAGGTACAGATATTTTGAAAGGCACCTTCAGGTATTCCCATTTCAGTTGCGCCGTACAGGAAGCCGGCATACGATCCGTAAATTCGTAAGTAAGCCATTCGTTATACTCGCACTTTGCCGGTTTGACCGTTACGCGCAGCGCGTCTTCACTCGCCCGGTAATAATAGCTACCCCAAGCGGTGGAATTTTTTGAAAAAATGACGACCCATTCTGTTTCGCCGGGTATCATGTGCAGGCCATAGGCGCCGGCTTTGAGCGGTTTGCCTTCCACCTCCACGTCGTGCGAAAATTTAATAACCGTATTTTCATTAGCGCCTGCCCGCCAGGGCGAGGGATTTTCGTCAGTACTCAGTCCGAATTGCTGATTGGAAAGTCCGTAAGGAACCAGTTGTCCCCAGATTTTTCCGGAGCGGTCTTCGCCGGAGGGTCCGTGTACGTCGGGGCTGCTGTATTCAATGCCCACGCTTACCAGTCCCATCCATTGTTTTACGACGGCTTTTTGGTTGTCGCCGCTGGGCGGCTGAGAAATTTGTGCGGAGACGCCGAGCGCGAAGAAGAGACAAAAAATTGTCCAGAGCGTTGATTTTTCTTTCATGTTGAGTGCATTTGAAGTTTTTAAAAATTTCGGGTGATTTCTTTTATAAAGAAACGGAACTCACGGGGTATGTGCTCCGACCGGCTTTAGTATTTGTTTTAAATTGTTAAAATAGGGAGGAAAGGGTGAGATGCTCGAAAAGCATGGCTGTTTTAAAAATTTTTAAAATGCCGTACCTCGTAGTTCTGCTTCTGTTTTTAGGATTTTCCTCTTTCCTTGCCGTTATTTGCGACATAATTTTCCTAATCAATTTGCGTGCTGCTCAAAACCAGAGGCATCGTTTTCCGGTCTGTCAAATACTCCGAAACGAGTGTTATCGCCGACATTTACACTGAAGAGAAAGGGCTGCAAACCTTTATCATGGGCGGCGTGCGCAAAGCAAAATCCAAGACCTCGCCCGGATTGCTGCAAGTAGGCGCTTTGGTAGAACTGGTAGCTTACTTCAGGGACGACAAACCC
>CALMIT010000537.1 GCA_937864255.1 uncultured Saprospiraceae bacterium | reverse complement strand
CAAAGGCGCCTTTAGCGCTGACACGAGCGAATTCTGGATTAATGGTTGGACGGCGCTCAAACGCAATAACCACTTGCCTGATGTTCTCATTTCTGCCAAAGATTTGGACGAAGTAGTTGCCGAAAAAGAATTGGTGAAAATATTCCCCAACCCGGTTGGCAACGGACAATTGCTGGTCATTGAGCCTTTGGTGGACGGCATGGACGTGGTGCGCATTTACACCATAGACGGCAAATTGGTAAAAGAACTCAGACAAGAATTGACCAACAAAACTCAGTACTTTATTTCTTTCGAAAACAGCGGCAACTACTTGGTGCAGTTGGTTTCAAAAGAAGGTCTTTCTACAGTGAAAAGTGTAATTGTAAAATAATCAAACCATAATTTTTTGAATAACGATTAATCTATAACCATTTAAAGGGCAGAAGACAGGTCTAATCTTGTCTTCTGCTTTTTTAGAAAAAACTACTCACATGAAAAAAGGATTTTTAAACACCGTTTTCTTCCTTATTAGCTGTTTTTCTTTTTTGAATGCTCAAACGGGCGTACTCAAAGGAATTGTCACCGACAAAAAAAATGGCGAAACCTTGATTGGCGCTACCGTAGCCATTTTTAACAACGGCGCCATGCTGACCGGAACTACCACGGATTTTGACGGAAATTACTACTTCGATCTCGACGAAGGTACTTACAACATCGAAGTCAGTTATGTTTCTTATCAAAAACAGGTTATTACGGATGTGAAAATCAAATCCGGCAATACTGCGTCCATAGACGTGGCGCTGGAAGAAGAGTCGGTGCAACTTGCCGAAGCCGTAGTAACGGCGTCAGCTGTAAAAAACAACAACGTAGCCATTTTGGCGCTGCAAAAAAGAGCCATCGGCATCCAGGACGGCTTGTCGTCGCAGCAAATTACCCGTACGGGCAGTTCGAATGCTGCCGATGCTATGCGCCAAATGACGGGTGCAGTGGTGGAAGGTGGAAGATTTGTCGTGATGCGCGGCTTGGGCGACCGCTATTCTTTGTCGCAACTGAACGGACAAACCATGCCGAGCACCGACCCTTATCGCAACAGTTCGAGCCTGGACCTTATTCCGTCTCAAATGATTGACAACATCATCACTTTGAAAACATTCACGCCGGATTTGCCCGGCAATTTTTCGGGTGGATTGGTAAATATCAACACCAAATCGGTACCCGATAAATTCAATTTGTACTTTGGTATTTCGACCGAATACAATACGCAATCTACCGGTGTAAGCACATTCAACACCCACCCGAATACCGGCAAATATGACTGGCTGGGATTTGACGACGGCAGCAGGGATCAGCCGGAAGAATTTTTGGATCCGGCTTACCGCCAAAATCTTTCATCAAGTACATACCTCCAGGCACGCCAGCCCGATAATGCTGAAATCCGCGAAATTTTTGATAGTAGTTCAAAAAATTTGAGCAACCAGTTTTTACCCGCTTCAAAAACTACGCCGGTGAATTTGGGTATAAATTTCTCAGTAGGCGACCGCAAAAAACTTTTTGGCAAAGACCTGGGCTACACATTAGCTGTCAATTACGGAAATAACTATAACTATTATGACAACGGCGAAGTAGCTACTTACATCAACAACGGTTCCAGTCAACTTTTTGATTATCAAAAACTTACGGAAACCAAAAGCAGTTTTAATCCCAGCTTGGGCGGTTTGTTTAATTTGTCGTACAAACTATCAGGTAATCACTTCCTTTCCGGAAATATTATTTTCAACAACGACGCCGAGTACACTACCCGCTCACAATCCGGGCGTTATCTCGGTCAGGTGTCCAATAGTCTGGCTACTTTCAACACAAATTCTATTGAAACCACCCAGCGCCAGTTTTCAACCTATCAATTGGGCGGGCGACACATTTTTGACAGACTTAACAAGTCCGAATTGGAATGGTCTGTTTCTACCACCAATTCTTTCCAGAAAGAACCGGATTTGAGATACTTCGCTTACACAGTAGTGGAAGAAGAAGGCGAAGAGCCTGAGTATTACATCAATAATTCAGAAATCGCCTTCCCCTATCACTTTTTCAGAAATCTGGAAGATGGACAGGTGCAGGGAAAATTGGATATCACCATCCCGTTTCTTACTCATCTGAACACGGGTAATAAGCTGAAATTTGGCGGAATTTTCAGCCAATCTGATCGCGAATTTGAAGAGTATCGCTACCAGCTCAACAATACCGGCGTGCCGTCCAGTATCAATTTCACCACTTTCCAGGGAGATTTCAACGCATTTTTTGACAAGAAAAATTTTGGCATCATAGACACGACTTACCGCCAGGATGGCACGGTTCAGCGCTACGTGACTGGCTATCATTATGTGAATCAAATCAATGCGAAGAATTTTTATACCGGCGAGCAGAATATATTTGGTGCTTACGGTATGGGCGTTTTCAACATCACGACCAACCTCAAAGCCATCGGCGGTTTGCGCATCGAGACGACAGATATGAGCGTGACTAGCCAGGACACCAGCGTACAAAAAGGTGCGATAGATCAGTTGGACTACCTGTATTCGCTCAACCTCGTGTACGCATTTAATGAAAAAGCGAACCTGCGCCTCGCAGCTTCTAAAACGCTTGCTCGTCCGAATCTGCGAGAATTGGCGCCTTTCGAGCAGTTTGACACGAAAAACGGATTTTTTAATATCGGTAATCCGGCGCTGCAGCGCACGCTGATTCAGAATTACGACATCCGTTACGAATTGTACCCGGGTGCGGGCGAATTATTTGCGATAAGCGCTTTTTATAAAAAATTCGACCAGCCGATTATTCGCGCATTCAATCCGCGCGCCACTATCCCCGAATTGTTTTTCATCAACATAGACGAGGCGACGGTGTACGGCGCTGAACTTGAATTCAGAAAAGGCCTGGGCATCCTCTCCCCTGCCCTCGAAAATTTCTTTTTCAGCACCAATTTCGCCTATATTTTTTCGGAGTATAAAATACCGGAAGACGAATTGGCGAACCACAAAACCATTGACCCCGAATACGACCAGACCACTCGTCCATTTCAGGGACAAGCGCCTTTTATCGTGAACGCCGTTCTGTCATACCTGAATCCTGAAAAAGGCTGGGAGTCTTCGCTCGCTTTCAATGTGTCGGGTGAAAAACTTTTCAACATCGCGTTATTCGGCACGCCCGACATTTATGAGCAGCCATTTCCCGTCCTGAATTACAAAATCACGAAAAAATTTGCTGACAAGTACCAGGTTGGCTTTACAGCGCGCAACCTGCTGAACCCAATGAATAAAAGAACCCAGACCTATCGCGGACAGGAATACGTTGCCGAGTCTTTCAAACTGGGTACTTCTTTCGGTTTGAGTCTCTCGTATTATATCAACTAAAACGGGTTTGCAAAAAATATTGTAAGAGATTATGGTTTAGGTTAATCCTAGTTCGGGCCTCGTGGTTTTGTGACCACGAGGCTTTTTTTGTTGTGTTCTGTGTGAACAAAACGGGTTGTAAATTTTTAAAGAACCAATTTTTAGTATTTTCCCTCCCGATTTATTCACCAGAAATTATCCACTAAATTGAACTTTATGTCTGCCAAAACGAGCTTTTCTTTTCTGCTTTTTATGCCTTTTGTTTTATTCGGCCAATCCGATCGCTGGCAACAAAGGGCTTATTACCAAATGGAAATTGAAATGGATGTGAAAAAAAATCAGTTTCAGGGCAAACAAAGGCTGGTTTATCAAAACAACTCGCCCGACACGCTTTATAAGGTTTTCTATCACCTTTATTTTAATGCCTTTCAGCCGGGTAGCATGATGGACGTAAGAAGCCGCAGCCTGCCTGACCCGGACAAAAGAGTGAGCGACAGAATTTTCCACCTGAAAAATGATGAAATCGGCTATCAAAAAATCAAATCGTTGAACATGAACGGCAAGCCGCTGAATTATGAAACCAACGAAACAATCCTGGAAGTCACGCTTTCGGAGCCCATATTGCCGCATGGTTCCGCCGTTTTTGATATG
>CALMIT010000536.1 GCA_937864255.1 uncultured Saprospiraceae bacterium | reverse complement strand
TTACCCTGCGTAGCAGATACGCTGTGCAAAGGCATATTTGTCCGGCGCAGGGAAATTTCCACGGCGCGCAGTGTCTCATCTTCTTCCGCAAACAAAGCGCCGATGTAGTCATCGGTTTTTTCAAATAATTCCTGCGTCATCTTCTTGTCCGTGATGGGTGGGTAATTGATCCAGGCTGCGCAGGTTTTTTTCGCGAATGTATTCTTTCAGACCCTCTTTTCCTTTTTTATCCGTCCATTCGGCGAGAAAAGTGCGCTCGCCTGCGTAGTCATAAAGTGGCACGCCGAAGCCGCAGGAAGTTTGCACCAGCGAAATTTCTGCGGTGATAATCTGCCGGCTTCCGGTCAGGATGTCAAAATGCGCCGCGTAGCGCTCCCACTCCTCCGTACCGGGCAAAACGACGGCGCCTTTTCCGTACAATCGCAAAATATTTGGCGGACCTTCAAAGGAGCAAAACATGAATGTGATACGGCCATTTTGAAGAATGTGCGCCGAGGTCTCGTTGCCGCTGCCCACGAAATCCAGATAACCCACGCTGTTTTCGGAAAATACGCGAAAAGTGTTCAGCCCTTTCGGGGAAAGATTGACGTGACTTTCGGCGTCCAGCGGCGCTGTGCCGACAAAAAACAAGTGCTGTTTTTCAATGAATTCGCGGTGCGCCGGCTGTATGGATGGATGAAATTTGCCCATTGATTTTATTTTTTCAATGAAGCAAATAGAAGAAAAATGGCGGACTTTTTTAAAAATCTCACAGATTTTTCAGCTTTCAGGCTATCTCGCCCCCGCAACTCGATCCCGCGCCGGCGGTACAGCCGTAGCAGTGTTGGTTGAGTACGATGGCGCGTTCGTCCAGCGCTTTGCTATCAAAGTCATTGATGTGGCGACTGTGGGCGGGCGCTACTTTCAGGTCGAGCATTTGATTAAAATCACAATCATACAAATAGCCGTCCCAGGAAACGGAAATGGTGTTGCGGCACATCAGCCCCGGCACGGTGGCGGGATTAAAAGCGCCGATTAGTTTTTCCATGTACTCCGCATAATTTCCGGTCTCGAGCAGGTAATCCAAAAACCGGCTGATCGGCATATTCGTGATACAAAAAAGGCTGTTAAAATCCACGTCGTATTTGCGTTTGAGCTGGCGTTTGAATTCGGGTTCGAGCGTGCCCTGACCGGCGGGCAAAAAAGCGCCCGAAGGCTTGTACACCAAATCCAGCGCAAGCCCAGAACCGGCTTTGCCGTAGCCCGCCGCATTGAGCATACGAAGCGCGGCGATGCTGTCTTCAAAAACGCCCTCGCCGCGCTGGCTGTCCGTCCGGTTTTTGCTGAAATGCGGCAGCGAAGAAATCAAATGCACCTGCTGCTCCGCAAAAAATGCCGGCAAATCGGCAAACCGCGGATTGGACAAAAGAACGGTGAGGTTGCAGCGGTGCATCACCTTTTTGCCCAGATTCCGGCAGGTTTCCACCAGCCACCTGAAATGCGGATTCAACTCCGGCGCGCCGCCCGTGATGTCCACCGAGTGAATAGACGGCGTGGCGGCGATGATTTCGAGGCAGCGCTCCATTGTAGCGCGGCTCATATTTTCCTGCTTTTTGTCGGGGCCGGCGTCCACGTGGCAATGCGCGCAACTTTGATTGCACAATTTGCCGACGTTGATTTGAAAAATTTCCAAAGCCGCCGGTTTCAGCGGTGCGTGACCGTGTTCGGCTATTTTTTTGCCGAAAGGCACAAACTGCACATCCACCGCCCGCCGCCCGTTGAGCACCTCAAGTTGGACGAAAGTATCCGAAAGTTCGCTTTGCCGCGAACTCAGACTTTTGCTTCGCTGCTTGATTGACATCTATTTAAAGTCTTTTATTTCCAAAATTAATTTCCCCCATCAACCCATTACCACATTACCACATTAGCACATTACATACTCACATTTTTCACGTGGTTCATCATCTGCACGCCAAAAACCAGTGTAGCGCCGCTTTTGATAGCCGCCGCCACGTGAACGGCTTCCATCATTTGCTCTTCGTCCGCGCCTTTTTCGAGGCAATCGTGCGAGTAAGCGTCAATGCAGTACGGACACTGTACCGTGTGCGCCACCGCCAGCGCGATGAGCGATTTTTCTCTTTCGGTCAGCGCGCCTTCTTTAAAAACTTCGCCGTACCAGGCAAAAAACTTTTTGCCCATTTCTTCCTGAAACTCGGTGATGTTGCCGAATTTTTTCAAATCGGCGGGATCAAAGTAAGTTTTTTCAGCCATTTGGATTTTATGCTTTTTGAAATGATAAATTAATATTGAGCGCAGTAAAAATAAACCCGCTTCCGGCATTTTAGGAACGCGGCGGAAATAGTTCGCGCAAACCCAAAATGAAAGTCCGAACCGGGACAATCCGCAATATTTTTTTAAAACATCCGCAAAGCGCTTTTGCTTAGCTTTGTCGCGGTTAAATGAAAAATATGTTTTTGAAATTTTTAAAATGCCTGGTGTTTTTGATTTTGATTTTTGCCGGCCAAAGTTGCCGCGAAGAGACAAAAGGAAGTGAAAAACCTGCCGAAGTAGTTTATAAAAATCTGCCGGCTTTCAACAAAATGGGCGTGACCGCCGTGGTGGAAATACCCGCCGGCACTAATCACAAAATCGAATACGAGCCAGAAACCAATCTTTTTAAAAACGATAAAACCGCCGAAGGAAAAGAGCGGGTGATCAATTTTCTGCCCTACCCCGCCAATTACGGCTTCATCCCTTCCACCCTCATGTCGAAAGACGAAGGCGGTGACGGCGACCCGATGGACGTGCTCATCATCGCCGAATCACTGCCCACCGGCACGGTGATTCCTGTAAAAATCCTGGCGGCGCTGGTCATCAAAGACGCGGGTGAGTTGGACACCAAACTCATCGCCGTTCCCGTCGAAAAGGAAAAGCAGGTTTTGAAAGTGAATGATTTTCAGGAGTTTATGATTAATTACGACTCTGTGCGGCGCATCATCGAAAGCTGGTTTCTCAACTACGAAGGACCGGGCAACAGCACGCTCATCGGTTGGCGCGACGACGATTTCGCCATTTCGGAAATTAAAAAATGGAGCGGTGAGAATGATTCGAATGACGAGTGATTCGAGTGACGAATGACGAATAAGGGGCGTAGAATTAAGTTGGTAGTTCGTAGGAGGGAAAGGAGAGACTGGGTGACGAGAGACTGGGTGAATAATCCGTTTTTGAATGTCTGTACTTTGTGCCCCTCGTGCCCTCTTTGTGCCTTTGTGTTTGAAAAATAAAACCA
>CALMIT010000535.1 GCA_937864255.1 uncultured Saprospiraceae bacterium | reverse complement strand
ATTGAGATTGAAACCCGGCAGCAGTTTTTTTCCGACAAAGTTTAGGATTTCTTTTATGAAAGAATTTTCCGCTTTAGCCTGTTTTCAACCAATTCCTGAATTTACATTTGCCGCATGGTTTCAATGACGCTCATCGTTCCCGATATTTCCTGGTTAAAAAAAACCGCGGAGAAGTTTGAAAAACAGCCGGGTTTGCCAAATGTAAATATGGCGATTAAGCATTTGGAAAGCCATTCCTGGTTTTCAGAAGCTGTCGGGTGTTTGAAAAACGGCAGCGCCCAGGTACTCGTGTCGCCCATGAATATTTTGCCGGCTTACCTGCCTGATGAAATTGTAATTACTGCGCTGACGCCACGCGAAAATGTGGAAGAAATTCTCTGGATTAGAAAAGAAGCATTTAATAGCGCCCAGTTTTTAAAACTAAATGAAAATGCGCCGGTAGCCGTTTTTTCGGAAATGCAGAAAAATCAATTGCGCCGTTTCAGGCCTGACTTAATAGCAGATGTTTTCGATCCGCTTTCTTTTGACGTGAATATGTCTGACAAATACTCCGCGTTCATTGCCAGCCTTGATTTTTTTGAAACTTATTTTGAAAAAAATCTTTTCGAAAAAATACTGCTCCATCCGCGCGAATTTATGCCCGCGCCGGGGCAGGGCGTGACTGCCTGCATCACGATGAAAGACGATTTTTATACGCGACGTATATTAAAACAAATACACCACACAGCGACGGCTATGTGTACCAATGTGGAACGAAGGTTTTTTCAATTAAGTCGCCAATCCGGCTTTCCGAAACCCGCTGTGTACTGCGAGCGCAGTGCCGAAGGCTATTTTCATGCGTGGGCTGCGCTGGAAAACAAACCTGACAGCATCTCTATCCGGCAGCTTTCTGCGCCGGTTTCGCAGGGTTTGGCTGAAAATCTGTTCGAATTATTTATGGACTGAAATCCGTTTTCAGCACTTTTTCGGACAGAAATAATTCCGCTATCTTCGACCGCGAATTTTAAAAGCCAGTAAAACAAATGAGAAAACCACTTTTCAAAATAAGAGAAGACGGAAAGTACGGATTCATGGACGCCTCCGGCGAAGTGGTTATTGAGCCTCAATATTTCGAAGCCGAAGATTTTCATAATGGTTTTTCAAAAGTGCGGTTCAACAATCGGCCGGTGCCGCTGGATTTTCTCGGCCGGCTTTTGATGAAAAGGCTCTATAATTTTGTCGGGCATTTTGAAGAAGACCTGGCGCGCGTGCAATTAGTCAATAATTGGGGCTACATAGATGCACGAGGCAATCTGGCAATCGAAATTCAATACGAAGAAGCGGCGGATTTCAGTGAAGGTAAAGCAGCCGTAAAATTCAACGGGTTGTACGGTTTTATTGATCACTCCGGCAAGTTTTTGCTCGAACCGCAATTTTCAGACGCCGGACAGTTTAAAGAACAACTCGCGCCGGTTTCACTGCAAGGAAAATGGGGTTTTATAAAAACCAACGGGCAGTTTGCGATAGAACCCGCCTGGGATTTTTGTTATCCTTTCCAGAGAGATGTGGCGGGGGGGGGTTA
>CALMIT010000534.1 GCA_937864255.1 uncultured Saprospiraceae bacterium | reverse complement strand
CTGCATGCCGCCGAGGAGACAGAGCAGGATGGTGAACGCCATAGTGCCGCCCACCTGCAGGGAGCCGCCCAGCATCACTGTGCGTTTTATTGATGCCAGTTCTTTGAGCGAAAATTCTATTCCGATCACGAAAAGCAGGAAAATAATTCCGATTTCGGACAGCAACTCAACTTCGTGGCTGGAGCTTACGAGGTTGAGTCCGTAAGGCCCGGCGATGATACCGGCAAACAAAAAACCGAGCAGGGGAGGGACTTTGGCTTTTTGGAAAATCAAAATCACAACAATGGCAATTCCCAATATCATCTCAATATCTTTTAGCAGCGGAATTTCCATATTTTCGGTTTTTATAAAGTTTTGGAAAATGTCTTTTTACAAAGAAAAGCATTAAGATTATTTTCTAAAAACGCCCGGTCAAAATGGCGGGATTTGTAACCGGGACTTATCTTTGCCACTCTTTTCAGTTGTAGCGGAATTTTTTGACAAGTTTTTTGTTTTTCAATTTTATATACATTTTTATTTTTTAAAATTTTTAAAACAAATCATGAAAGTAGCTGTTGTCGGCGCCACCGGATTGGTAGGCGGAAAAATGTTGCAGGTATTGGAAGAAAGAAATTTCCCGATAGACGAATTTTTGCCTGTCGCCTCCGAGCGCTCGGTCGGTAAAATAATAAAATTCAGAGGTAAAGAGTACGAAATTATCGGCATGCAAACTGCCGTGGATATGCAGCCCGATATCGCCATTTTTTCGGCGGGCGGCGGTACCTCGCTCGAATGGGCGCCCAAATTCGCCGCAGCCGGCACGACGGTCATTGATAATTCTTCTGCCTGGCGGATGGATCCTTCAAAAAAATTGGTCGTTCCAGAAATCAACGCCCACGTACTCACCGAAGACGACAAAATCATCGCCAATCCGAATTGCAGTACCATTCAGATGGTGCTTGCACTTTATCCGCTGCATAAAGCATACACAGCAAAAAGAATCGTCGTTTCCACCTATCAATCCGTGACCGGCACCGGCGTGAAAGCGGTAGATCAGATGATGAACGAGCGCAACGGCACGGAAGGACCGATGGCTTACAAGTACCCGATTGACATGAATGCGATTCCGCAAATAGACGTTTTTGTGGAAAACGGATACACCAAAGAAGAAATGAAAATGGTCAACGAAACCAAAAAAATCATGGGCGACGACAGCATCCGCGTCACCGCCACCACGGTGCGCATACCCGTGATGGGCGGCCACTCGGAGTCGGTGAATATTGAATTTGAAAATGAGTTTGAACTCGCGGAAGTACGCAGGCTGCTGTCCGAAATGCCGGGCGTGGTGGTTGTGGACGATCCCGCTAATTTTGAATACCCGATGCCGTTGATCCACGCGCAGGATCGCGACGAAGTTTTCGTGGGGCGCATCCGCCGCGACGAAACGCAGCCAAAAACTTTGAACTGCTGGATTGTGTCGGATAATTTGCGGAAAGGCGCGGCCACCAACGCCGTGCAAATCGCGGAATACTTGGTGGCGCACCACTTGGTGGGCGCGCAAAAGGTAGATATCTGATTTTTCTATGACAATTGTTTTTAAACTGTTTTGATTATCTTTGCCAATAGCGCTAAATCAGACTTTTGAGAAAACACGTAACTTTTCAAAACGAACCGACGTAATTGTATTTTTTTGAACCGATATTTTTGAATTTAGAAATTACTTGAATCATGAAGACCAAGCTTGTACTATGGGGCACGGATGCCGAAGATAAGCGCGTACTTATTGCAATGGAATTGAAAGTGGATGATAACAGAGTCGTACTCTACACTTTCCCCGAAGCAATTGCCTCCGACGAATTCGCTGATCTGCTCATGCGTGACTGGAGAGATGGAAAAGAAGTTCCCTTTCCGGAAGGATACGCTTCCGAAGAAAAAGAACTCACCGTTACCGAAAGTTTGCTGCCCGAAACCCTGAAAGTTGAACGGACTGATATTATCCAGCGGGCACAAACCGAGTGGCATTTCATCGTGCTTTCTTCCAAAATGAGCGCCATGTATGCTTCCGAGCTTTCTGACATTAAAACGAGGGTTGAAAAACTCGAAAAGTTTGACGGCGATGTGTGGGATGAGTTGAAAACTTTTTGGGACAAAGTGCAGCAGCAGGTGCGCGAGCGCAATCTTTTCCGCGAACACGCCGACAATCTGCGCGACAACACCAACGCACTTTTCAACCAATTAAAAGAAATGCGCGCGGCACTGGACGAAGAATACAAAAAAGCTTCGCAAAGTGTGTACGATAAATTTGAATCTGCCATCCAGGCTATCGAAGAAAAAGCGGAAAAAGGAAGCGCACGCCTGCAATCGCTTTTCGATGAATTGAAAACCATCCAGCGCGATTTTCGCGACGCCAATCTTACCCGCGATCACCGCTCCAGTCTTTGGGAGCGCATAGACGCTGCCTTCAAAGCGGTGAAAGTGAAAAGATTCGGCGCCAAGGCTGCCGACGAAAACAATCCTTCGGAGCGCCTCGATCGCCGCTACACCGGTTTGCTTTCTGCAATCGAAAAAATGGAAAAATCCATCAAGCGCGACCAGGATGATTTGAATTTTCAAAAGAAAAAAATTGACACTACCGACGGTCAGTTGGAAGCGCAAATCCGCCAGGCAAAAATCATGATGATAGAAGAGCGCATTCGTTCGAAAGAGGAAAAATTGAACGAAATGCTCCAAACCAAAGCGGATTTGGATAATAAAATGTCGAATCTTAAAGCCCGCGAGGCCGAACGTGCGGCGAAAGAAAAAATAGAAGCCGCCAAAGAAGCGGTGAAAGAAAAAATCGCCGAAAATATCAAACACGCTGCCGAGGCAAGGGAAGAAGACTCGGAAACTTTGGAAAAAGCCGCCGCCGCATTGTCAGGCAACGAAGAAAAAGCGGAAGAACCGGCTCAGGAAGAGAAAAAAGAATCTCTGCTGGATGCCGTGGAAGAAACTGTCGGCGAAGCGCTTGAAGACGTAGTGGATACTGTAAAAGGGGTAGCCGGCGTAGTCAGCAAAAAAAAAGAAGAGGCAGGGAAAGATTTGAAAAAAAGATTTGATCAGGATGACGACGAACCCGCCGCTGCGGAGGAAGAGGTAACTGCCGAAGCTTCTGCTGAAACGGACGATAACAAAGACGCTTAAACCGTTTTATAGAATTTTTTCAATCAAAAAGCCCTTCGGAATTTTCCGAAGGGCTTTTTTTATTCGCGGGCAAACATCCACTTGGCGATTTCTTTCAGGCTGCCTTTTTTGCCGTACATCAAAATGCCGGTGCGGTAAATCCTGCCCGCCAGCCACACCACAAAAATGAC
>CALMIT010000533.1 GCA_937864255.1 uncultured Saprospiraceae bacterium | reverse complement strand
ATGTCGCGACCCCGCGGCGGCGGATATCACACAGCCGGATTTGCTTGTCGCAAATGCTTCCGCCACTGACGAAAGCAGCGCCGGCGCAAACGACGGAACCGCTGCCGCCAATCCGTCCGGCGGCACAATGCCTTACAATTTCAATTGGTCAAACGGACAAATGAGCGCTTCGATCATAAATCTTTCCCCCGGCAATCACACCGTCTCCGTCTCTGACGCAAATAATTGCACAGCAACGCAAACCGTGACGGTGCTGCCCGGAATGCCGGCCGGCGGTTGTGATTTGGAAATTGTCGCCATGAATGCAACCAACCTCGACTGCTTTGGCGACGCGGACGGAAGCATTGCGCCGGTTTTGAGCGGTGGCGGAGCGCCGTTTACTTTTCAATGGTCAAACGGGCAGACCGATTCCATCGCCGTCAATTTGCAGGCGGGCAGTTTTCAACTCATCGCCATTGATGCCGCAGGATGTCGCGACACCGCGGCGGCGGATATCACACAGCCGGATTTGCTTGTCGCAAATGCTACCGCCACCGACGAAAGCGCTGTCGGCGAAAACGACGGAACCGCTGCCGCCAACCCGTCTGGCGGCACTACACCTTACAATTTTAACTGGTCAAACGGACACATGAGTGCTTCGATCACAAATCTTGCACCCGGCAATTACACCGTCACCGTCTCCGACGCAAATAATTGTACGGCGATGCAAAGCGTGACCGTGCTGCCCGGAACGCCGGCTGGCGGCTGCGGCACTTTCGCCGGAACCATGAACCTGAGTCCTCTCGCTCTTTGCGAGCAGGATACGGCGTTTGCCATACACAACGGAAATGAAATTCTGGAATCCGGCGACTTGCTGGAATTCATCTTGCACGACCGCAGCGACACCATTTTGGGAAATATTTTCGGACAGAAAAACAGTCCGGCATTTTCATTTTTGCCGGTTTTGGAAAGAGGAAAAACCTATTACATTTCCGCCGTGGCAGGCCGCGACGACGGAACCGGTTTTGTTGACCTAAACGATCCCTGCTTGTCCATTTCGCAAGGCACGCCCGTCATTTTCAACCGGCAACCGCTGCCGGCTTATGCTTTGCAAGCGCCAGACGTAGTTTGTGGCAACGAGCCTTTTTTGCTCGAAGCAGACGATTTGTTTCCCAATCCCTCCATTACGTATCACTGGTTGCTGGCAAATGGTGCGATTTTTCAAACCTCGGCGCCCGAATTTACTTTGCTGCCTACATCGGGCGATTTTACGGGCGATTATTTCGTGGCGCGCGATTCGGGGGCTTGTCTTTCCAAATTTTCTCCGCCCGTTTTTGTAGAAATCATCAGCTTGCCTTCCGGCGAAATTATGACCGGACAAGACACGATTTTGTGCAATCAAAATACTTTCGAACTGAGCGCGCAGCAGCCGTCGTCGGGGCAGGGAAGGTGGCACTCGGTTACTTTTTCTACCATTCAAAATCCGACGCAGCCCAATACTACCGTCACCAATCTCCAGCCGGGTGAAAATATTTTCGTCTGGTCGGTCAGCGTCGGCGCTTGCCGGGGTGCGCTGGCAGACACCCTGCGGGTTTTTGTAGAACAGCCGCCCCAATTGCGCGACGACGAATACACGCTGCAAAGAGCTTCCGACATCATCGCGATGAATGTGCTGCTCAACGACCGCATCGGTGGAATTTCGGACACTACCGTGACGCTGCTCGGCGCGCCCGAATTCGGCGACCTGGAATATCTGGAAAACAAGAAAAGCTTTCGCTATTCTTTGTCGGAAGAAAGGCGCGGACGGGTACAATTTCAGTACGTGGTGTGCAACAGCGACGCCATTTGCGGCGAGGCCTGCGATACGGCTACCGTAGTCATCAACGTGCTGGCGCTGCCGGAAATGCCGGAGGGACTAACGCTCAACGGCGACGGACGCAACGACGTGCTGACCATCCGGGGGATAAGAGGTTTTGAAAGGGTTGAAGTGCTCATCGTCAATCGTTGGGGCGACGTGGTTTTTGAAGAAAAGGATTAGGACAACGACCGCCCCTGGCGCGGCACATTGGGTTACGAAGGTTCGGAATTACCGCAGGGCGCTTATTATTATATTGTAAAAGCTTTTGAAAATGGCAGCCTCGTGGGCGATCCGCTGACGGGGGCGGTGCACATTTTTAGATGATGTAGCCCCTCCCGGCCTCCCCAAAGGGAAGGAGATGTTGCGGTTTGGTGGTGTGGCGATTTTTTTAAAAAAATAAAATAGTGGCGATGAAAATGGTTTTTAAAAATATACTGCAAATCTTATTACTGGCAGCGGTACTACCGGCGGCGGCGCAGCAGCTTCCGCTTTTTAATACTTATCGCGACCACTGGAATGTGCTCAATCCGACTGCGCTTTCCAACAACTACCTCGTCAATGAATGGCGCATGAGCGCCGGCGCGAGCTACCGCCATCAATGGTGGGGCGTGCCGGAAGCGCCTTCCACGCAACTGATAAACTGGGA
>CALMIT010000532.1 GCA_937864255.1 uncultured Saprospiraceae bacterium | reverse complement strand
TCGTAAATCTACCGGAATATTCACACAAGCCTCTGTCGTACAACCCGTAAGTCCTTGTATTTCAACGCAATAATTGCCTGCGGTAAAATTGGACAAGTCTGCGATGATTGGATTCTGACGCGTAGAAATAAGATTGCCGGAAGGCCCAAACCAGCGATAGGTATAAATGATATTACCCGGCGCGGGCGGCGGATTGGCGAACAAAAACAGTGTGTCGCTTCCGCAGAAATACAAAAACGAAGGCTCCGGCTCTATTCCTTCTATCCTGACAAAAGTAGCGCAGGTATCCTGATTGCCGAAAACATCTCTGACTATCAACTGCACATTGACCGTCTGGTCTATCAAATCGCAGGTAAAAATACTGGGTTGGACAAACATTGTATCAATCGCGCAGTTGTCAGTGCTGCGCGCACCAATGTCCATCGGAGAAATCGTGTCGTTTACAGAACCGGCAGGATTGATGCGGACGATAGACGGTTCGCAAACCGCCACAGGCGGCTCAATATCCCGCACATTCAAATCAAAACTACAGGTGTCGCGGTTGCCGTGGCTGTCTTCTACCACATAAAAAATAGTGCTGACGCCTCCGTTAAAAGTATGTGTCGGAGGATTGGAAGGCGACAAAACGGTGGGTTGGATCACCGTAGCTCCCGTCGAAAAATAAGTCGGCGAAATCTGGTTGAAAGTCAGCGTAGCCCAAGCCCTGCTCACGCTGTCCACCTGCCCCGTCATGCTTACATTTCCATTACAGGGATTAATACCGGAACCGGGGCCACCGGGTGGCACAGGAATATTTGTATTCGAAACAAGATTGATCTGGATATTGCCGTCGGCAGCCCACTGGTTTAAAGTGGAAGGCGGCAGGATGAAAGTTGCCTGTCCGGGTGTCGCACAATTCCCGGGAGTAACGTGTGCCTGTCCCACTTCGGTAGTTCCGAGCAACGTGTTGTTTTCACCAAAAACAGTAAAAAACTCGCCCGTACTTTCCACGTCGCCGACAAGATGAACTGTCAAAATTCCGCCCAAACCAAAAGAATTGCCCGTGATACCGGTGAAAGTAATGGATTTGTCATTTGCCAGAAAATCGCTCAGATTGGGGTCTTCATAAAAACTAATCCATTGATCCGACAAAGCCGTGGGAGCCATTTGGTCAAACTGTCCGGGCAAGGCGCAGTTATCCGTGACGGCAGACGGCAGGGGCAACTGAATTGATTTTGTACACTGATCGGGATCGAGATTCACATCCATGGAAGGCGGACAGATAATAGTCGGTCCTTCCGTATCTTCCACCGTAATCATAAATGCGCAACTGTCCACATTGCCAGCGCAGTCAGTAACATAATACGTCCCTTCACTAGTTCCGACGTCAAAACTTTCTGCAAAAGGTTGGATCGGATCAACGACCACCCTCGCGCCGTCATTACAGGCATCTTCGAAAATCCCCCCATTGGTAACCACGCCGGTGAAAGACACACTCACCTCTACCCGCGCATTTGCACATATATTATTGATGGAAAATCTTCCCGGCAAATTTGCCTGAACGACAGGCTCCAATCTAAGTTGGATAAACTCGTCGCGCAGCCAGTCGTAAATAGTCGCCGGATTAGAAATGGTAAAAATGGTCGTCGAATTGCCGCATTGCGTTGCCGCGCGGTTGGAGGTGCCAAGCAAATTTCCATTTTCATCAAAAATATTAAACAACTCGGTAGAGGACTCTGCGTCCATATTCACCAAATCCACTTTGATCTGTAAGTCGGAAAGTACCGTCAGCGTCGGTAGCCCCACATTTATTGGAATATCAAGCGGATTGACCAAAATATCCGGGTCGCCAAACGGTCCATTGGACGTAATCACGCCGATTTTTGTAAAAACAAAATTTTGAGTGGTAGAATCGCAATCGTCTCTTATCCTCGGCGGCGGAAGTATGATCGTAGCCTGGCAAAATCCGGGATCATTTTCTGCCGAAATATTTTGCGGGCAGTTGATTAACTGTGGTGGTACTGTATCTTTTAAAATGAAAGTCGCACTGGTCGTATCGCTATTGCCACATTGATCAAATACAACAAAATCAACCGCTTGCTGCCGCAACACCTGAAAATCCGGTCCATTACAAACTTTCGCGGGAAGGGAAGCAGGCGTGCCTGTTCCGCTGTTGAAAGCCAGCCATTGCAAATCGTTTGCCTGAGAGCAGTTATCCGTCGCGGCTGCATTGCCGTGATTATTGATCCAATCGGCAAAAGCGTCGTCGCCGGAAGTCACGTCATCGCAAAATACGGTCACATCCAAAGCCGGCTTGACAATGGTCGGCAAAATGGTGTCTATCACTGAAATCAATTGAATTTTCGAACGCGTGTTTCCGCAGGTATCTTCGGCCGTCCAGGTACGCGTGATAGCGTAAATATTGGCACAAATGACATTGCTGCTCACATCCGAAAAAGTGATTTTGGGATTTGGGTCACAATTATCAGCAAGCCCGGTGGGGCGGCCGGTCACATCCAGATTGCCGGCAAACTGACAATCCACCGTCGTATCGGCAGGCACAGTGAAATCCGGGGCGACGTTGTCAGCCACTGTAATGACCTGAGTTCTGATGCTCGAATTACCGCAGGTATCTGTCACCCGCCACTCTCTCGTTATCAAAATATTTTGCGGACAAGCCTGCGTGTCGGATTGAATGTCGCGCCAGGTAATCAGGGGCGAAGCATCGCAATTATCACTGACGCCTGTCGGCTCACCTGTGGAGGAAGGATCTCTCGGATCGCCGCAGTTGATAGTAATCGCCGGCGGCGGCGTAAAATCGGGCGGATTTTGGTCTTTTACAATGATGACTTGGCGGTGCGTGGCAGTATTTCCACATGAATCTGTCGCCGTCCAGGTTCTTACAATTTGAAAATCAAAATCCGAACAGCCTCCGGTATTCGTCTGACTGTTGGTTTCCAAAAAGACCAGTTCAAAATCACAGTTATCGCTGGCATTTACACTCGGGAGGGCGGGAATGGCTACGTCGCAACTTTGACGAATCGTATCGCTGACGCCCACGCCAGTAATAACCGGCGTTTGGCTATCTGTAATTTCATAAAAAGCCAGGGCGGTTTGTATGTTGCCGCAACTGTCTTCGACGGTAAAAGTGACATTCAGGCGTCCGCAAGACATCGGAAAAACAGCGGGCGCATTGTCCGAAATCATGCTGATACCACAATTATCGGACGCTGAATTGCTGACCGTATTTCTTTGATCAGCGAGCCAGGTTGTATAATCCGCCGATTCGCAGGGAACGGTTTCGCTCATGGGCAGCACGGAAATGACCGGCCGTGTCGTGTCCGGCAACACCGTGATCATCTGGCTGATGGTTTTCGAATTTCCCGAACTATCCACCGCAGTCCAACTGCGGATAAGCGTGCCGCCTGCGCAAAGCATAGCTGTGCCGCTATCCGTCGGAGTGATATTTTTAGGAAAAGAAGCGTCGCAATTGTCATTTGCCATGATGCCGGTGGGAGCCGGAATATCATTGACACAATCCACTGTGAGGTCGGCAGGCGGCGGGGCGCTAAAAGTAGGCTCCGTATCGTCGTAAAAGAAAATGTCAAAACAAAAAGTATCGAGTACGCTAATGTTGCCAGGATTGACCACGCCCTGAAGCGTGTAATAAACGCTCACATTGGTACCCGCGCGTACCTGAGCGCCTTTCGCATACCCGGTAAGCGCCATACTGAAATCAAAAAAATTCACCTGGCAGGTGAAAGACGGCATACACTGCACATTGGGCGCGTCGGGGCCTGTATCCGGCCAGGTCAGCGTACCAAAACAGTTTGGCCCTACCAGAATAGTATCCGGTCCTGTGTAAGAAAAAGTAAAATAAGGATTGGTATTATCACAGGTTTGAGAAGAAAGAGAAGCGGAAAAAGAAAGGAAAAACAAAAAGAGAAGCCCTAATTGCTTAATGCACGTAAATCGGTTTTTCATATTTTCAAGGTTTACAAAATCAGTTGGGATGATAAAACTAAAATTCCTACAATACAATCAGCGTGTCAATCGGTTGGAAACTGTATCAAGGAAAACATCTGTCAAGAAGTTGACATTCACAGGAATAATTTGTTCGTAAGGCGTTTTTTCGGTTCATGAGATCATTTTTACAGGTAAAGAAACTGCCAAATCAGGGGCAAATTTAAACTTTAGATTAGCAATTTTAATTTAAAACAAAAAATTCGGGACGAATGCCGCATTAAAAAAGTTTTAATCAAAATTGTCGAACTGCCTCATTTTCAATCGCATAAATGTTTGTCGTGGCGAAATGCCCGCTCGGTTTGATTTGTTTTCACAAAAAAGGTACATGGAAGACGAACCTCCATGTACCTTTTTCTTTATCAAACGCAGAACGAAGTTAGCACTAAGCCTCAAAATTTGCAACGAAACGACATTTTAAATCATAGAAAAACAGTGGCTTGCGCCTCATTCCTCTTCATCTCTCAGATGCTTCAATTTCAAATCATCCACATTTTCATCCAAAAATTTATTCAATTCTTCAATTTTCACAGAAGCAACCACCTCGCCGAAAGGATTGATTTTTATATCAAACCCTTCCAGATTTTTATGCACGGCAGGTTTGTCGCTTTTCGCCTGCTTTTTTGATTTTTTCGTTTTTTTGGCCATGAATAATTTTGAGCCGCAAAAGTACCCTTTATTCAAATTTTGCCAAACTTATTTACCTTCCCGAAAGCCCTGACCTAAAGGGATTTGGGTAAATTAACAGTTTCCAAGACCATTATTTTGAAATTTAATCCAAATACCTACATTTGTAGGGTCATAAATTTTTTTTCACTTAAACTAATTGGATCGTGAGCAACGACAGAGATTCCAGGAGATTTGAGAGCGTATATTCCAAAAGAGTTCGTGCAGGCAAGCGTCGTACTTATTTCTTTGATGTGCGTAGGACCAAAGGCGAAGATTTTTACCTGACCCTGACGGAAAGTACCCGCCGCTTTAATGGCGACGGTTATGAGCGGCATAAAATTTTTCTTTATAAAGAAGACTTCAACCGCTTTTTGGAGAATCTGGAAGAAGCTATCAACTTTGTCAAAACCGAATTGATGCCGAATTATGATTATGACGAATTTGCACGCCGCCAGGAAGAATATGAAGCAAGAATGGCTGAAGAAGGCGGCGACGATGATAATAACGACAGCCCGAAGGAAAAACATGACGAAGAAGATATAAGCTGGTAAAAACCTTTGCCAGGCGAAAAAAGCGAACTGCGGAATTTCCGGGGTTCGCTTTTTTATTTTCGGGCAAAAATCCGGTTCCACATTTCTACCGCCATTTTATTCAACTCGGGAGAGATTTTCAGCACATAAACCAGCGACGAAAAAACTGCCACAACCAGACTGCCTTTTATCAAAATATTTAAAAAATGACTACCTGTGTCGGGTATCCAAAATGCGGCGACGTAAGCCAGCAGCGCCGCCAGAAAAATCAGCGGTGTTTTCGCAGTAAAAGGTAAGATGCCGAATTTGATGCGAATAAAAATGAGTTTGCTCGCATTAAAAATCAGGAATGACAAAAATGTAGCTATCGCCGCACCGGTAATCTGGTACTGCGGAATCAGCCACAAATTGAAAAGCACATTCAGCACCGCCAGCCCAATCAGGGTCACCAGGTTGAATTTGTAAAACTGAGAGTAGCTGATGATTTCATTATTCACGCTGGTGCCCAGGTCCACCAATTTCGCCATACAAAGAAAAAAGATGACCCACTTTCCGGTGCGCATTTCATCAGAATTAGGCATGATGGAAAACACGTCGTCCAGGCACACCCAGATTCCGGTAAACAACAACAAACCCAAAATCAGCAAGTGAATAGACGAGCGCTGGTAGATTTTTTTGATTTCCTCCGTGTCATTTTCATTCAGCGCTTTGGCGATGATGGGTTGCGAAATATTGCGCAAAGAACGAATCGGCTTACCCAAAGCCTCCGCCATAAAAAGTGCGATGGCGTAAATGCCTGTATTTTTCAAATCCACCAATCCGGCTACCATGATGGTGTCAAGGTTGAAAGCGCCTTTGATACCCATGCCGCTCAAAATGCCAAAGCCGCCATACTCCGCCATTTCTTTTAAAAGCGGCTTTTTTAAAAATTTCCAGTTGATTTTAAGGTGCAACTGTCCGAGGAAAAAAATGTAAATCAACAGACCTCCGACTGCCACGACGTAAGTAATTAAAACGCCGTCCACCACGCCTGCCACGCTCAATTCCTGCCAGGTATAAAAAAGGATGAGCAGGGGCAACACCACTTTTATCAAGAACTCCTCAAAAAGCGCGGGCACGACAATGCGCTGAAAATTGGAGGCATACAGCGTGAACAGTGTAGTGAGTAACAGAAGTAATGTGAGTGGTACAACGAGATTAATATATCGGGCGTAAGATTCCA
>CALMIT010000531.1 GCA_937864255.1 uncultured Saprospiraceae bacterium | reverse complement strand
TTTCATACCCTGCAAAATCAGGAAAGGCAGGTTGTCAAAAGCCTCTTTTGTTTCTATTTTTAAAATGATGCCGAGGTCTTCCCTGCCGAGTTTTTTTAGCTCGGATTGGAGCAAATGAAGATCGGCAGGACGGCGCACAAATGAGTAGCCGACGAGATCGGCGTACTTTGCCACGAAAGGCAGATTTTCTCTGTCGTCTTGTGTCAATGAGGGCAGGTTGAGCGCGGCGTCGGGCAAGTTGATGCCTTTATCGCCTCTTAATTTGGAGCCGTCAATACTGCTCTGAGTGATGCGCACCAGCCATTTTTTTGGGCCGGCTTCTTCTATGACGCCGCCTATTTTACCATCGTCAAACCAGATGCTTTCGCCGGTTTTTATATCGTCAAATACTGCTGGCAGGGTGGTTGAAATTTTTGCGATGCCGGTTTTTTTATCCACTTTTCCTTTGACCGGTTTTCTGTACACTTCGAGCAAATCGCCTTTTTTCAGCAGGAGCGAATCGCCTTTTTTACCCTTCTTTTTTTTGAAAAATTCAACCGGGCCGGTTCGGAGTTTTGGACCCGCCAAATCCATATAAATCAGGCAACGCTGCTCCAATTCTTCTTCCGCGCGACGGATATTTCTCACCATTTTCAGCCAGTCTGCTTCATCGTCGTGGCTACAATTGATTCTTAAAATTTCAACTTCTTCTTTTAAAAAACTTTTCACCAACTCGTAATCCTGAGCCGCTTCGGAAGGCAGCGTCACCATGATGCGGGTTTGCCCGGCGTGTTTTTCAGGGCCAAAAAGTATCTCCGTATTTTTGCGCAACTGTTTTTTGCTTTTCGGATAACTCAGTGAAAACCGGATGCCGCTCGAAACCAGATCGTCATTTTGTCGCCCGTCGAGCAGGTATAAAAGGTGTAAAATGTTGGTCAAATTGGTCAGGGTATAACGCTCGGAATGCCCGATGGAAGAAATGCCGAGCGAAGAAAGATTTTCCTGCAAATCGCGCAGGTCAAAAGAGCGAAGGATCAGATAGTGCAATAAATTACGGGCGCTGTCGCGGTAATGCGGCTCCAAATCGTTGAGCATCGCTGACGACGACCATTCTTCGGCAATCATTTTTTCGCGAATAATTTCGATCTGCCGGATGAGCGGGGTGATTGGGATATTTACCATTTTGCTGTTTTTTCTTCAAAACCGCCGGGCAGCCGAATGGTTAAGCCGGGCAGATTAGGATTCGCTTAAAAGTGGTTTTAAAAAATTTGCTCAAAGCTAAAATCCGTTTTCAAAAAAACAGATGACGGTAATTTTTCCATGCTGTTTTTTTCGCCGATACAGACTGAATTTGATCAGTTTTTACAAAAAGGACGACAATTTTTTAGGAAAGAATTTTTCAACAAACAGGAACAATCCGCGTTTCACACTTTTAAAAAATAATCCAAAAAATGGACTATAAAAGTAGCTCGATTTGGATCTACAGTCTCCTTATGATCTTGCTGTTTATGCTCACTATTTCCGATAGAAGCTGGGTGTTGTTGCTGGCTTTGATAGCAGTGCCGGGGCTGTTAATCTGGCAAGCGCTGAGCGTTTTGAAATCAAAAGAAACCAGCGATAAGAATTTTGAACAAGACTGGTACGATAACCCCTGAACCATTTTTTTTGAAAATTTGAAAAAATCCTCCGGCAAAAGATTTCAAACAGCCTTAATTTTGGGACTTCAAAAAAATGCAGAGATGAACACTTTCAAGGACATTTTGGAAAGATCGGCTTTTGGCGTGTGCGCGTACATCGGAGAGAAAATCGGCATCGCGTCGTCGCGCGTCCGTTTGTATTTTATTTACACCACTTTTGCCACTTTAGGCTCGCCGATTTTATTTTATTTGATTCTTGCCTTTTGGGTCAACGTCAGGAAGTACATTAAAATGTCAAAAAAAGTACTGTGGAATTGAGCGCTTACTGCTCAAAAGCAAACTGAATGATATTAGCTCCCATTTTTAAAGATTGCTGGCGAATTTCTTCGGGATCATTATGCACGGCGGGCGACTCCCAGCCATCGCTGATATTGCTCTCAAAAGCATAAAAACAAATCAGTCTGCCTTCCCAAAAAAGCCCGTAGCCCTGCGCCGGATTTTTATTGTGTTCATGAGTTTTGGGCAAGCCGTTTTTGAAGTCAAATTTTTTGTGGTAAATCGGATGCTGAAAAGGCAGTTCTATAAAATCCAGTTCCGGAAAAACCTTTTTTATGGACGGTTTTAAAAAAGGATCCATACCGTAGTCGTCGTCAATAAACAAAAACCCGCCGCCGATCAGATAATTGCGCAGATTTTCAGCTTCCTGATTTGAAAAAACCACGTTGCCGTGTCCGGTCATAAAGACAAAAGGGTAATTGAAAATTTCGGCGCTGCCCACTTCCACTGTCGCATAATCCGTGTCGAAATTGGTATTCAACTGTTCATTGCAAAATTTAGCGATATTCTGGAGCGCATCTACCACCGAATACCAATCGCCCCCGCCGCTGTAT
>CALMIT010000530.1 GCA_937864255.1 uncultured Saprospiraceae bacterium | reverse complement strand
GCAACGACTACATTGAAGTATTGGTCGACCGGAGAGAAAAAACGATCGAGGCATTTTTAAAAAAACATTGCTTTAAAAATCCCGGCGAAGACGAGCGTATCGCGGTGCTGCGGCTGATGGAAATGCAGCGCCAAAGCCTGCAAATGTTTACCAGTTGCGGCTGGGTTTTTAATGAAATTTCGGGTATCGAAACCATACAAATTTTGCAATACGCCAACCGGGCGCTGCATTATACACGGCAACTGACCGGGCAGGATTTGCAAAAAGTTTTTTTGGAAAAACTGGCGCTGGCGCCCAGCAATATTTATAAAAACGGCGCGGAAATTTATACGCGCTTTGTAGAGCCTGCACGGGTCAACCTGGATCGCGTTGCCATGCACTATGCCGCTTCGTCGCTTTTTGAGGAATATCCCGAAAAGATTGAACTCTTCAATTACGCGACCGAGAGTTTGCATTTTGAACGGGTGGAAGCCGGGACGCTCCGGCTGGCGGTGGGCAGGATGATCGTGCGATCCAAAATCACTTTTTCAAAAAAAGAATTCAGCTTCGTGGTGTTGTACCTGGGGCAGCAGCACATCATCGGCAACATATCGCTCGACATGAAATCCGAGACCTACCTGGCGATGGCGACCGAACTGGCGGACGTGTTCAGAAAAGGTCACCTCGGCGAGGTCATCGGCATCATGCAGGATTATTTTCAGAATGAAAAATTTACGATCCGGCAGTTGTTCCGCGACGAGCAGAGGAAAATTTTGAACCTGATACTTGAAAAAAGTTTCCAGCAATCCGCTTCTGATTTGCGCGCACTTTACAACGACAACTACCAGTTGATGAGCGATTTTTTGCAAAATGAAGCGCCCGTGCCGGAGGTGTATCGCAGCGCGGCTTCCTTCGTGGTCAATCAGGATTTGCAGGCATTTTTTAAAAAATCGGATTTGAATCCAAAGTCGCTTTTGCACCTCGCCAAAGAAATAAAAAAATGGAACCTGAATATCACGGAATTGCCAAAACTCGAATTGGCTGCCGGCGAGCGCCTCTTTTCCGAATTGAAAATATTGGACAGTTCTGACCTTTCGCTGGAAAAACTGACCACTCTGGTCAGCATTTTTCAAACTTTACAAGATATGGGTATCCGTTTCGAAGTGTGGAAAAGCCAAAACGTTTTTTATAAAATGGTGCAGGAACTGGAAGCCGGTCACTGGGTTTTCACCTCCGACGTTTGGGAACTCGCCTTCCGTCAGCTCGGCAAATTGCTCAAAGTAAACACCTGAAATCCGGCTTTTTATGAAAATTCTCACCCGCATCTTTTTTACCATTTTGGCCTTTTTTGCAGCGGCGACACCCGCTTCGGAAGGATGCGGCCCGGTGGATTATCGCTTTCAGGGGTATTCATTTTTCAGACCAAAAGCTTATGTCAGCGTGCGCGATTATCCGCAGTTGCTCGGCATGTTTGCGGGCATGATGGACTGGTACGCCAAAGCCGAAAAAAAGCAGGAAGACGATAATCTCGAAGAGTGGCGTCAAAAATTTTGCAGCTACGCCGACACCGCCGACGTGCGCTACGTAATCTACCAATCTACCGGCGACGAACTGTACGAACTGCTCACCGCCGCCAAAAGTCGCAGCATACCGCCGCCGCCCACGCTGCGCGGCAATACGTTCGCCGAACAACTCGCCGGCAACAAATGCAGCGAAACGATCGAGTACCTGATTTTTGCAAAAAAATGCGAGCCTTACGTCACCGTCGGCGATCCCTGGGAAGATTTGAAACCCGACACGGAAGCCATGCTTCAGCTCATTGACGAGGGCAAAGAACTTTTCATGCGCACCGAATCTGCTTTCATCAGGATGCGCTTTGCTTTTCAGCTTGTCCGCCTCGCGCACTATGCGCGGCAGTACGACCTGGCGCTGGAATTGTACGATTTTCTAATGCCGAAAATTGACCCGCGCGTGCAAAGTATTACGCGCTACTGGATTTTGGCGCACCGCGCCGGCGCACTGAAAGCGCTGGCCCGGCGGGTGGAAGCGGCGCGTCTGTTTGCGCAGGTTTTTCCAAATTGTCCGAGCAAACGGGAGCAGGCTTTCCGCAGGTTTTCTATCCAAAC
>CALMIT010000529.1 GCA_937864255.1 uncultured Saprospiraceae bacterium | reverse complement strand
AAAAAGCCGCGTGGTAAAAAATGAAATCGCCGACACAATCATCAGCGGCACAAAAAGTGCGTAGCCGCCCGTCACTTCGGCGATGATAAAAATGCCAGTGAGCGGTGCGTTCATCACCCCGCTCAGGATGCCGCCCATGCCGACGGCTATAAAATTTTCTTCCCGCAAATCCACGATGCCCAGCATATTGATGCCGTGCGAAAAAGCAAAGCCGAGCGTAGCGCCCGTGAACATGGACGAAGCAAAAATGCCGCCGTTGCCGCCCGCGCCGATAGTGAGGCCGCTGGCAATGACTTTTGCAAAAACCATCAAAAGCGCAAAAGCGATGAGGAAGTAATCATTTTCAGCCAGTTTGTAAAAAATACTGTGGTCGGCGAGGTGCAGCGAGCGGTTTTCAAGCAGCGCATTGACCGTGTGGTAGCCTTCGCCGTACAGCGGCGGCATCAGGAAAATCAGCACGCCGAGCGCCAGACCACCTGTGAGCAGTTTCGCCCGCTGATTTTTCCAGTTGTGGAAAAAATTTTCTACCCGCAACACCGTGCGAATCATGTACGCCGACACCACGCCGCAAACGATTCCCAACAAAAAATAAAAAGGAATAGCCTGTATGCGCCAGCCGTCGGTGATGAGGAAAAATATTTGCTCGCTGTACAAAAAACGCGCGACGACTGCCGCCGTCGCCGCCGAGATGAGCAGCGGAATAAAAGAGCCGATGGCGATTTCGGGCAATAAAACTTCGAATGCGAAAATGACGCCGGCTATCGGACTGTTAAAAATTGCCGCCGTGCCGGCTGCGGCGCCGCAGGCCAAAATGACCGTCTGGTCTTTTCTACCCAGTTTCATTATGCGCGCCAGGTTGCTGCCGATGGCAGAGCCGGTGCGGATAATCGGCGCCTCCAAACCCACGCTGCCGCCAAAACCGACCGTGAGTCCGCTGGTCAGGACGTGTGCGTAAGATTCGTCGGGGGGCAGTTTTACTTTTTTGCGTGAAATATTTAAAATCAGCG
>CALMIT010000528.1 GCA_937864255.1 uncultured Saprospiraceae bacterium | reverse complement strand
GTTTCTTTTTTTGGAGCTTCACTGGATTTTTTAGCAGGCTTTGCGCCGCCATTTTTACTCCCCTCACCGGCGATGGCCTGTTGGTCGAGTATTTTGTAAATGAGCTCCTGTTTGTTGAGTTTTTTAGTTCCTGCGATGCCCAATTGTTCTGCAATCTCTCTCAATTCCGGAACGAGCATGTCATTCAACTGAAGAATATCGTACATAAAGTTTAAAAAATAAATTAGGTTGTTGTAATCACGAATCTATTTTGAAAATAGACACATTTAAAAAACAAGGTGTAAATTGAAATTTTAGACATGGAGTTTTGCGGGGAAAACTAAAAGGCTTGAACCATTTAAAAACTTTCGGATTCCGTTATCTCTTTTGCCGGATGGCAATTTTCCGAAAAAACAAAAAGGAAATTTATGGAATCAAAAACGATAAGAAAATTAGAAAAGTAGCTGGCGCCTTGATAGCTTTTCGATAGCGCAAAAATACACTATATTTTGAATTCTGAAATAATATCATTTAAAAAAGTAAAATTTCCTTCTCCGAAAAGAATATTTTTGCCGCCAATTTGGACTTCTAACGAAAATAACATCGTCTATGTTGCAATTAAATTTCATCCGCGAACAAAAGGAAAGAGTACTGATCGGTTTGCAAAAACGCAATTTCACCACGCCGCAGGTGATAGAAGATTTGCTTCGAATGGACGATGAGCGCCGGCAAACGCAGGCCGATTTGAACGATCTGCAGGCTGAAAATAACAGAATTTCCAAAGAAATCGGCGACTTGTTTAAGGAAGGTAAGCGGGCCGAAGCAGATGCGCTCAAAAATACAGTCGCTGCCTCGAAAGAAACAGTAAAATCGCTGGAAGAAAAGCTCAAAAATCTTGAATCAGAAATTGATAATCTGCTGCTCTCCGTACCCAATATTCCTCACGAATCCGTTCCCCACGGCAAAACCGCCGACGATAATGAAGTCTATCGTGCCTGGGATAGGTCGCTTCCCGACTTGCCCGCCGATGCGCTTCCGCATTGGGAACTGGCTACGAAGTACAATGTTTTTGATCTGGAATTGGGTACCAAATTGACCGGATCGGGTTTCCCGGTTTACCGGGGGAAAGGCGCAAAATTGCAGCGCTCGCTTATCTCTTTTTTTCTTGATGAAAATACTGCCGCCGGTTACGAAGAAATACTGCCGCCGCACATGGTGAATGCCGACAGCGCCCGCGCAACGGGGCAGTTGCCCGACAAGGAAGGACAGATGTACTACATGGAGCGCGACGATTTGTATATGATTCCTACGGCCGAAGTGCCGGTTACGAATATCTACCGGGACGTTATTTTGGAAGAAAATCAATTCCCTATCAAACTGACGGCTTATACGCCATGTTTTCGTCGGGAGGCGGGTTCTTACGGTGCGCATGTGCGGGGCTTGAACAGGGTACACCAGTTTGACAAAGTGGAAATTGTGCGTTTCGAACACCCCGATCATTCTTACGCGGCTTTGCAGGAAATGCTGGAGCACGTGGCCGGATTGCTTGATAAACTGGAACTGCCTTACCGCATTCTCAAACTTTGCGGCGGCGATATGGGCTTTACCTCCGCGCTGACGTATGATTTTGAAGTATATTCGGCAGCGCAAAAGCGCTGGTTGGAAGTTAGTTCGGTTTCAAATTTTGAGACTTACCAAAGCAACCGGATGAAGTTGCGTTTCAGAGACGGAAAGAAAACAACGCTGGCGCACACGCTTAACGGAAGCGCACTGGCATTGGCACGCATCGTAGCGGCGCTGCTCGAAAATAACCAGACGCCGGAAGGCATTGTTATCCCACAGCATCTGCGCCGATACACAGGCTTTGAAAAAATAGATTAAGCGTTTTTGATGCTCATTTGGTAACCTGTAAAAAGTTTTTCGTCGAAAAGGCAGTTTGGCAATTCAACCGGATCAGGTATTTTCCGGTTTTGCATTTCGACTTAATTTTTCAAATTTTAAAAAACGGATTTAAAAATGGGAATGGGTTATATTTTAATTGCGGGCATATTGTCGGTTGTGGGTATGCTGGTGAGCGGAAGGCTCAAAAGCAAATTCGCGCATTACAGCCAGATACCGATGCAAAACGGGCTGAGCGGCGCACAGGTAGCTGAGACCATGCTCCGCGAAAATGGGATTTATGATGTGCGTATTTTAGAAGCGCAGGGCTTTCTTTCCGACCACTACAACCCGCTAGATAAAACCGTGAATCTAAGTCCTGATGTTTATCACGGGCGCAGCGTGGCGGCCGCAGCCGTTGCTGCACACGAGTGCGGCCACGCCGTACAACATGCGCAGGCTTATAGCATGTTGAAATTTCGTTCAGCCATTGTGCCGGTGGTCAAAGTGGCTTCGGTGGCGCAACAATGGTTACTTCTGGCGGCGTTTATGTTTTTGAACACGATGCCGCAGTTGATGCTTATTACGATCATCGCTTTCGGCGTTACGGCGCTTTTCAGCTTTATTACCCTGCCCGTGGAGTTTGACGCGAGCAATCGCGCTCTAGCTTGGCTCGATCACTCAAATGTGACAAACAGGGTAGAGCACGAAGGAGCCAAGGATGCGCTTTGGTGGGCTGCCATGACTTATGTGGCTGCGGCTTTGTCGGCGCTTGTAATGCTGCTCTATTTGGTGGCGCGTTATGCGGGCGCTTCACGCGATTAAGTTTAAAAAAAAATTCTCCTGCCTGATAAAAGTTGCAAAAGGGATGGAAAAGTAAAATTCTGCTTTTCCATCCTTTTTTCTTTTTCAGCATTTTGTCAACCGGGGCATTTTCATTTATTTTGGACGTCAAAAAAATTTAAAAAGAAGCAAGCAAATTCAGTCTCCTCCAATGAACACCTACCACCGCCGCTACATTTTTGTAGATTTTGACGACCTGAAAAAGGTTAAGTTCAAAAAGCTGGGAAAGGTATGCGACAGGGTGTACATTTTCATCAGCGCCGACGAGGAGAGTATTCCGTTTCAGTTGGTGATGCACATGCAAAAAATGGGCAAGGCAGTTAAATGGGTGCTGGTGGAAGGAGCTTCGGAAAACAGTATGGCGCTTGTGATGAGTTTTGTCATGGGGCGGCTGCACCAGAAAATGGATAAAGCGGTTGAATTTGCGGTGTTGTCAAACAATCCGTCATTTGAGCCGCTGGTCGGTTTTATCAGCAAAAGCGGGCGTAGTTGCGTGCGGGTGAGGCGTGAAAAAAGCGAAAATGAGTCAGGAAATGAAAAGATGAAACTCGAATTTTTTGATAAAAACGGCGAAGAAAAAAAGCATAGTGGCAACGAAAATGGGTCGGACAACGGCGTCGCCGGCATATTGACAGAGCAGGAAGAATTGATAGGACGTACGGCTGAAGAAACCATCAAAAGGCTCATTCGCTCAGGCAACCGCCCGTCGAATGTTCATTTGTTGAAAGAATATATTTTGCTCAACAACCAGGAACTCACCCTCCACGGCAATGTGGAAAGGGTGATAAAAAAACTGGAAGAAACGCACGAGATTCGCTTCGATGAAGAAGAAATCGTCTATAATTTTTGAATAAAGCAGTATTAATTTCAAAAAATAAAAACCGTATGCAATTTCAGGAAGATATTCAGAGGAATTTGGCAGAAGCCCACGCGGGTATGGAACACGCCCTGGAGCATTTAACTCACGAATTGAGCAAAGTCCGCACAGGCAAGGCTTCCACCTCGCTGGTAGCCGAAATTTTGGTGGACTACTACGGTTCTCCCACGCTGCTCAACCAGGTAGCTAACGTGAGCACTTCCGACGCCCGCACCATTGTCATACAACCTTGGGAAAAGAAAATGCTGGCCGTAATTGAAAAAGCGATCTTTGAAGCCAACATCGGCATCACCCCTCAAAACGACGGCGAGGT
>CALMIT010000527.1 GCA_937864255.1 uncultured Saprospiraceae bacterium | reverse complement strand
GATATCAGTGATGGTAGTATTAAAATGGCGGAGCAATTTTTTAGTAGTAAAAAAAATATGGAGTTTTTTACGACGGATATGTCTGATTTCTCCTACCCGGATAAATTCGATTTTATTGTAGCGGCAGATGTATTGGAACATATACCGATAGAAAGTCACCCAGGTTTATTTCGAACTTTTGCGCAGCAATCACACGATAGTACAACCATTTTTATTAATATCCCACATCCTTTACAGATTGAAATTTTACAAAAGGAGGCTCCTGAGACTCTCCAGATAATAGATCAAGCCTTGCATACGGATGTGCTTTTAAAAGCGGCTTATGAAGCTGGTTTTATATTGGATAAACTGACTTCTTATAAACTTTTCCAAGAGCATCAGGATTATCAGTTGATAATTTTTAAAAAATTACGTGCTTATAACCATTTACGGCCCACAAGTAAATGGTCAATTATTCTTGAAAAAATACGATACCGCATTTTTCATTTTTTCTCTACCATTTAGGCTATGAGACAGAAGAAAGGGAAAATTCTTTACATTTATACTGCTGACGCTACTTTTGTTCAGAGAGATATTGAAACGCTTTCCAAAAAATTCCAAGTTGTTACCCATTCCTTCTATCATAAAAAAAAGCGCTATTTATTTTTTCTTTTTTTAAAAGAATTTTTTTTTCTTTTAAAAAATATCTGGAGATCAAAAGGTGTGATTACAATGTTTGGGGGTTATCACTCTTTTCTTCCATCCGTATTTTCGAAATTATTTAATAAAAAGAATTATATCATACTAGGTGGAACAGATTGTGTTTCGTTTCCTTCCATAAACTATGGGAATTTTAGGAAGCAACCATACGCGTGGTTTACTAAATGGTCTTATAAATTAAGTACGCACCTTCTGCCCGTACACGAGTCGCTGATATTTTATAATTACACTTATTATGATAGTGACTTTTCGACTCAAGGGTGTAAAGCATTTTGCCCTGATTTGCAAACTCCGTACACTGTAATCTACAACGGCTTTGATAGTACTTTTTGGAGGAAAGAACCTTCTTTGGAAAAAAGAAATAATCAATTTGTTACTATTGCTTCCATGAGAAGCGACACAATTATTAAGCTGAAGGGAATAGATTTGATCTTAAAGATTGCCGAAAGATTCCCTGAGTGTACTTTTCATATTGTAGGAGTACGAAAGGACGTACAAATCCCCGCTGCTGTTTCCAACGTTAAGTTCCATCCCTTTGCAGATGCCATTGGGTTACGTAACATTTTAAGTGAAAGCCGGTTTTATTTACAACTTTCAATAAGCGAAGGGTTCCCTAATGCGCTTTGCGAAGCCATGCTTTGTGAATGTGTGCCGATTGGTTCGAGAGTTGGAGGGATACCTACAATAATTGGTAATACTGGTAAGATTTTGGAAAAAAGAGATTTATTCCTTTTGGAATCTATTTTGAAAGAGATTTTATCCGAACCTGATCTGACAGAACTTGGTCGAAAAGCGAGATCGCGGGTAGCCGAGGAGTTTACTTTTCAAAAAAGAGAACAGAAACTTATTGAGTTATTTTAATAACAAAATTGATTATCTCAATAAGACTACATCTCCCTTTTTAGTTAGTGATTCACCGTTTGGTAATTCTAAAGCCAAATAGTATATATAAATATCAGAAGGCTGTGGAATGCCTTTATAATTTCCATCCCAACCTATTAATGGAGTTTCATTATTGTAAACTAATTGACCCCATCTGGAGTATATTCGAAATTCTTTGATCTTTATGTTTTGTATCGGAATATTTTTAGCTATAAAGCTAAAATTGTCATTTTTTAAATCTCCTTGAGGAGAAAATACATTCGGAATAGCTATGTCTATAATTTTTAAGACCCTGACAAAATAGATTTCGAAGCACCTTTCAGGATCTACTACCGTAGCAGTTAATATTATGGAGTCTTCACCAATACTTACAATCGGGTTAGGAATAGAATTATTATCAAGAAGTTCTTCATGATCCCATTTTATTTGAAATTCTCCGGGCGGTAGGTCTAAAGCAGGTATTTGAATAGCTGTATTAGCCAAAACCCCAATTGTAAGAGTATCTCCAAAAGGGGACGAAGCAATATTTTTAGAAGAGTAATATTCATTTAGAATTTCTTCGTGAGATAAAGGACAATCATAAACTTTTACGTCATCAACGGCGCCCTTAAAATAACGCGTGAATTTTCTATCAGCCCCCATTATTGCACTTGTGATTCCATCAGGAGAATTATTATAAGAAATTGGAAAGGCTCCGATTAATTTGCAATTTAAATAATAGTAAACGCTATCTTGTGTAGTAACATATCCTACAAAATACCACTCGTTTTCTTTTATCTCAGCACTGTCTCCCGTGCTGTTTTGATTACCTTTTCCATATATCAAATCCTTTCTTCCATTTGTTGCTTGTTGATAAATAGCGGTTCTTCCATAAATATTTGTCGGATTATCCGAGTTGAAAATGCATCTAATTTGGTTATCAACTAGCATCGTTTTAAACCAAAAAGTAATAGTTAATTCTCGATAATCATAGGCACTTGGACTTATGATATAGCTATCCTGCCCGTTAAATTGAATAGATTTATTAGGTTCATTATGACGATCACTTGTGAAAATTATATTTCTTGAGGAAAGTATATTGAATTGGCTTGGACCTGTATCGAGAAGGTTATTGTCAAAACGGTAATGAGAAATGAGACAATCTTGCCCAAAGGAATGCGTGGAGCATAAAAAGACAAATATGAACAAGTAGAAGAAAATGTAGGTATTCGTTTTCATTGTGTTTTGATTTTAATCATAACTACTTTCAAATATATACATTGTAGCCTTATTTCAAAATTCATTCTCATAAATTCTTCCCACACCCCCTGAAACTTTACCCTGCTTTTTTCGATAGAACCACTTCAATTTAATCTGCACAGTTTCATGAAGGTTCTAAAATTTGGCGGTTCTTCGGTTGCCAGCCCTGAGCGGATTCGGGGTATTATTAAAATCTTGAAGGGGTATTATGCACGTGGAGAACAATTTACCGTAGTTTTCTCTGCTTTTAGCGGCGTGACGGATGCGCTGCTGGAAATGGCAAAACTGGCCGCCAAAGGCGATGCAGTATATGCCGAAAAATTCGAAATTTTTAGCAAGCGCCATTTTGAAGCTGCCCGCGAATTATTGAACGACGAATGGTATGAAACTGTCGCGCCGCAGCTTGCCGAAAACCATGAGGTTCTGAAAAATCTTCTTCATGGTGTTTTCCTGCTGCGTGAAGCTTCGCCCCGCACTTTAGATTATGTTGTCAGTTTTGGCGAACGCAATGCGGCATTTATCATCGCGCATGCCTTCCGGCAAAATGGTATTCCGGCTGCTTATCTTGACGCCCGGAGCATTGTCAGAACCGACGATAATTTCGGCAGCGCCAAAGTGGATTTTAAAGCGACCAATGCCAATGTCGCAACTTTTTACAATCAACATCCTGAAGTCCAGGTAGTAACAGGGTTCATCGGTGCTACGCAAGACGGGCTTACTACCACGCTCGGCAGAGGCGGCTCGGATTATACCGCAGCCATCCTCGCGGCGGCGTTGAGTGCCGAAATTATTGAGATTTGGACTGACGTGGACGGCGTACTTACAGCCGATCCGCGTAAAGTAAAGAAGGCATTTTCACTGCCTTCTATGACTTATGCCGAGGCGATGGAAATGTCCCATTTTGGCGCCAAAGTGATTTACCCGCCCACGCTCCAGCCGGCTTTTCAAAGGAAAATTCCCTTGGTCATAAAAAATACTTTCAACCCCGATCATCCGGGTACTTTTATCTCCGAAAAACCGGACCCGGGCGGGCGGGCTGTGAAAACATCTGCGGCGACGATTGTGATTCCGG
>CALMIT010000526.1 GCA_937864255.1 uncultured Saprospiraceae bacterium | reverse complement strand
CAGCACCTTGCCGTCCGGGTCGGTTTTTGCGAGATAAATGTCACCGCTGCCTTGTTTGGATGATTTTTTGGTATTGCCAGTTAAAACGAACTGACCTTCCGGCGTGCCGGCGAGCCCGGAGATGGTCTCGTAGTCGGATTTTCCAATGGTCGCTTCTTTTTCCAAAACTTTCCCCCGCAAGCGGGCGATGCGGATGCCGCCGTCCTTATAACCCGCCAGCGCCACTGCGCCGTCGGGCAGCAGGCATGCTTTCTCTCAGGAATCGTCACCTTTGGCCCCCGAATTTTGTTGCCAGATTATTTCGCCGCGGTCATCGGTCAGTACCAGCCAGGCGTCGCGGTCGGGCGCGCCAAAACTCTCGGTGGAGCCGGCCAGTAAAAACTGTCCCTGCGGCAATTGTACCACCGCGTTCAACATATCGTCTTTTGTGCCGCCCGGTTTTTTAGTCGCGATTAAATTGCCGGTGCTGAAATCTGCAATCAGCAACAATCCGTCTTTGCCGCCGGCGGTTTTTGAAGCCGTCTGTCCTGCCGCAAAAACGTAGCCGTTGGAAGCCTGCATGATTTGACGGATGCTTTCGTCGCCCGATTCGCCGTAGGTTTTTTCCCAGGCTGTTTGCATCATTTGACCGAAAATGAAGAGAGGTAAGAATAAGGTTGTTATGGTGAAAATTGCTCTCATTTTAAAACTATTTTGTCCCTTGCCGGGAAAAAAGAAAACTGTTTCTTTTAAAAAAAGGGGGCGAAGGCAAAACAAATCTACAATTCTTATTGCGGAAATAATCCTTTCGGCCCGCCACTTTTCATACAAGTGTCAAAATAGTTTTTTGCGTACCCAAAAAAGGGAGGAACTTTTCCTACCGGGCAGTCCCTCCCGCTAAAATTACTGCTCAACTTCTTGATTTCTTGTAAAAAAGGCGGACGTGAAAAATTGGCGGCTTCAATTGCCGGTCACTTCCAAAACCAGCGGCACGATGTAACCTCCGCTGCGGCTCGAAGCCTGGAAAAACATTTTTTCGCGGTGATAGAAAATGTCGGTTTCGGGCACGGCGTATTTGCCGAGCGCGTAGCGAAGGCTGCTTATAAAATCGCCCTGGCTGCGGCTGATGATTTGGGCGAGTTTTTCGACGGCGTGAATTTTCTTTTTTGAAAAAAGCACGACCAGCCTTTCCGTGCCGGGATTTTCCATTTTCAAAACCCGGTTTGGTCCGGGAATGATGACTTCGGCGCTTTGATCGATGAGCAGACCGGATTCGTTGATGCCCGAAAATTTTGTATCCAGACCTTCCTGCCGCGGCCAGTGAAAATGCACCTGCCGGTTTGGGTCAATACTGAACACGTATAGATATTCCTCTGCCCTGAGCGTGCGGGCGAGCAACTGGAAACGCTGCCCGATCTGCCAGGAAGTTTGAGTAGTCTGATAAATGCCATTTGCGAGACGCATCGGCGCATTTTCAAAAACCGGGCGATTGTCGTATTGACCAAATCCGGTAAACTGCCGGAAAGAAAACTCGCCGGACAACTCCGTCAGCGGCATTTCGGGCAGGGTGGCGGGCGTTTTGGCGATGTTCGGCTGCGTTTCCTGCGCGACCAGGTGCAGGATAAAACCGTATTTGCAAAACTGTCCGAAATCTGCGTACTTGATCCAAATGTAGCCTTCGTCGCCCCACTCTTTTCCCCAGGAATTGAAAAGCCGGAAAGCTTCCCTGCGGTCGTCGTAGCCGACCACCACCAAAGCGTGCCCGCCCGCCGGCGCGGTGTTGCCGATATTCGGATGCCAGAATTTTGCATTTTTCAAATCATAAAAATTGCGCAGCAGCGAAAGTCCCGCTATCACCGGTTTTTTGTAAGCCAGCGCTTTTTTCACCTGCGCCACTTTGAGCGCCGCCGGGTCGCGGCTGCCGAATAAAGTCACGTAATCTTCGATGGCGTAACGACGGGCATTTTGCACCAGCGGCGGGTCGGGCCGCGTCTCGCAATTGTTTACGTCAAAGTCAAAATGTTTGGCGAGGCAGTCGCCGTTTTCTTCCAAAAAACTCAAAGCATCCGTGATTTTAGAGCCTTGCCGGCAATCGGAAGTTTTTATCTGGTTGTATAAAAAAAGCGCCGAAAAAGCATTTTGAGAAATGACGGATTTGTCGGTGCAACTATTCAAAATGGCTCTTTGAATGGTCATGGCGCCGTAGCCCGTCGCCCAGCCCACGCAGGAAAAAATGTAACCCTGGTGGCGCACTTCGGGGCAGTAATACGACAAATCCACCGCCGGCGGCAGACTCGACTTTGCACCGCTTTCCATGCTTTGCCGCGGCGTTTTTTCGTAAGCTGCATCGTCAAATAGCAGCCCCGACGGAAACTCCGCAGTTTGCGCGGCAGCGCTCCCTAGCAGCATTTGCAAAATCAGCAACATGCTCAAAAACCATTGCCATTTTATGTGCCTCATTTTTCGTCTTCGGGTTTTGGCGTTTGTCCTTTTTTATCGGCGGGTCCGGTTTCCGGTTTTTTCGTCCGTGCGGTGCCGGTGGGCAGTTTGTTCGGGTCGTCGGTCGGCGTTTCATTCCAATTTTCGTACAAAAATGGATTGTCTTCCGCCGGCGGATTTATGGCGGGGGGGTGGGGCGGGGGGGGTGTAACCCAAGAATACCGCCAGTAAGCGGTATTATTGGAGGGCGGCGGGGATGGTTGGTTCAATTGGTTTTGTTGTGGTTTTTGG
>CALMIT010000525.1 GCA_937864255.1 uncultured Saprospiraceae bacterium | reverse complement strand
TACCTGCCCGACCGTCGGATTTGTATCCGCAATAACGGCGGAGCGACTTTTGCCAACCTGGATGCGGAAAACAAATTCAAAAACCTGAGCCGCGATTTGAAGCCTTTTGATTGCGAAGGGGCAGGGTGGTGAGTTTAGCTCATTTTAAAAATCAGCGTTTTTAATTCTACAAGTTGCGCCGGATTTTGGATTGCTCCATTTTCAAAAACCAGTTCGAATACCGGCGCACCAAAGCGTGCTATAAAATCTCGGTGTTTTCTCAGGTTTGCCGTCCGCGCCGTTTGCACATACGGAGCCTTACTTTTGAGGTAAGAAATCGGCTTTATTTGCAATCCGGCTATCATTTTTCCTTTTATAAAAACCTGAAAATCAACAGCATAATGATAATCGAAAGCGCCTTCGGTTTTGATAAAATCACAGCCCGGAAATAATTGCCGAAGATAATCGGCTGCTTTTTTCTCACGGACAATGACGCCGTTCCAGGTCTGGCAAATCGTGCGAAATCGCACGGATTCCACGCATTCGTTTTCGGTAATGTCTATCGCCTCTGCGCTGGCGGCGCGATATAGTACAAGCGCTTTTTGTTGCAGGTCGCCGGGCGTACGGCCGTAGTTGTAATTTAAAGTTTTCCACTCCTGCCGCAGGCTCGGAATTGCTCCGGGATTTGTGCGCTTCAGTTCAAAATCGTTCAAAAGGGCTACGATTTCCGCAGGTAAGTTCATGAGCAAATTTTTTCGCTCCGCGCCGGAGGCGTAGTAAAAACTTTCCCAGTCTTCTTTTTGACAAAAAATTTTTGACTCCACGAGGCGACTTACGTAGCCGACACTCCAGGGATCGTTGAGGCAGAGGCTGTTCCACAATGCGTTGGTGCTTTCAAATCGCTGCCGATCAAGGGTATTTTCGAAAGTTTCCATACTCGTTTTTAGTTTTCGTTTTCAAAAATAAAAAAACCTCCGGCACTTTTGGCGTACCGGAGGTTTTATGATTTTTTATTGAAAAGGTTTTTTAGTAAAACCTGGCTCTATTGTCGGTTATATCCATATTTTTTCTCATCGCTTGTATCAGCCTGGCGTTTACCTGTCCGCGAAGCGGAGCGGCGTATTGAGTTTTGAGCGAATTAATATCGCCGCCGGCCTGAGCGCCGGTTTTATTGATGACGGTGAAAACCACCACGCCTGAATTTCCTTCCATCGGCTGCGAAGTTGCATTCACATTCATGCTGACAGCGCTGGCTACGATTTTAGGCTCTTGTCCGAGCGCTCCGATAGTTGCGTTTGCAAAGTTGACGCTTCTTACGGTATCAATTTTTACGTTCCAGGCAGAAGCAATGGAATAAAGGTCTTGCGTGTTGATGCGGCCTTTGATGATTTCCGCTTTTTTGCGATTAACCACCAGCGGTTCCAGTTCGTTGCGCAGACTTTCCCATGAAGGAATTCCTGCTTTCAGAATGTGCGACAAGCCGGCAATCACATATTTATTAGTATAAAATTGGTTTGCTTCCTGAAAGCCATAAACCTGCGGCGAAACAGCACCGACATCCGGGCGGCCAAGATTGGCATCATCGCCGAAAGCCCAGCGAATAATATCGCGTGAAGACTGCCCGCTGCCCAGATCGCCAAGTATGTAATCGTTTCTTTCAAAACCGGAAGAGGTGATCAATTCCAGTTCGGGGTCTGTGTCGGCAGCTTTTTTCAGCGACTCAAGCGTGCGGTGTTCCTGAGCGAATCTGGAAGCGCGGTTGAGCGCGTCTTTTTGGGTATCGTCGCTGGGTTCGACAGCCTGCTGAATGTATGCGATTTTTGCACGCGGCGTCTGGCTGGCGCTTCTTTTAAGTATTTCCACCAAGTGCCATCCAAACTGCGTTTTTACTTTATATAACTGTCCGATCTGCCCGGTTCTGAAGAGTACTTCATCGTATTCGGCTACAAACTGCCCCGGCGTCACGGCTTCATATTTACCGCCTTTGGCAGAGCTGCCCTGATCCTGGCTAAATTTTCCGGCAAGCGAGTCAAAAGAAGCAGCGCCGGTTTCCAGCACGTTTTTCATACTGTCTATTCTCACTTCCGCATTTGTATATTCTTCGGGCGTAGAAGCGCCGATCAAAATATGGCGCGTATCAGCTGAGTCGGCTACCATCTGGCGGCCTACCAATTTTGCAATAATGTAAGCGTTTTGGTCGAGATAAGGACCCACCACGGCACCCACCGGAGCATTAAATAAAGTATCCGCAAAAGCTGCGCTTACCTGGTCTTTTGGCACAAAGCCATTGCTGAAATAACCGAAATTATTGTCAACATACAGCGAGTCGTTTTCTGCTGTCGCAAATCCCGGGATAAGGTCTGCAATCTGTTTGCGCAGGTTGGCAGAATCTTGCGTAGAAGGCGCTACGTTGAATACGACATATTGCACTTTGCGCTTTTCTTTATCCTGGCGGTATTTTGACTTGTTTTCTTCGAAATATGCTTTAAAATCAGCGTCGCTGAGCGATACTTCCGAAGTCTCAACATTGTCGTAAGGAATATTAACGAGGGCGAGGTCCACGCGCTCGTTTTGATCCTGCATCATCATTTCAGCCATCCAGGTAGGCGTGTAAATGGCTTTGGCGGCCATGTTGCTCATTTTTTCCTGGATACGTTCTTTGATGATTTCTTTTTCTTGATGCGCCCAATAGCGGCGGGCAGTAGGATCGATAGAATTACTTTCTATTTGCTGGCGGATAAGGTTGAGTTGCTCGCGATCCACCTGGCGGGTTTGCTGATTTTGAAAACGCGCGTTGATAATCGGGCTGAGATTTGTGCCGAACTGGAGTTCTATCAATTCATCTTTGCTCACGCCCAAACCGAGTTCTTCGGCTTGTTCTCTGACGAGTTTTTCTTCCACGAAATAATTCCAAAGAGCGGTTCTGCGTGCGAAAACGTCGCCGCCGGAGTTGCCGTACAACATTTGTTCGACATTATAAAATTGATTCCAATCCACATTTTCACCGTCTATTTTGCCAATGAAAGTTTGTTGCGAACCAAAAATACTTTGCTGTCCGGAGAGCATATCCTGGAGGATAAAACCACCCAAACCCAGTGCGATCAGCACAACGACTATCCAAATGTGTTTTCTAATTTGACCAATCAAAGCCATCTTGTCAGGATTTTCGATTTTTGCTTAAAAAAATTTCAAAACGGATTTTTAAAAGACTCTTTTTGTAAAAAATTGAATTTCAAATATTTAAATCAAAAACAAGTCTTCTTTTCCGCGTATTTACACTTTATAAAAATTTCTATTGAAAAAAATTCGCGCAAAGGTAATCGCTTTGATAAGTAAAACAAAATTTTACAAATCTATTCCTGCTTTCCTCCGGCGAGTAAATGTTGCGCCGCAATATCCAGTTCGTCATAAAACTCCTGCCCGTATTTTCTGACCAGCGCTTCTTTCAAAAACCGGTAAACCGGCTCTTTCAATTCTTTGCCTAATTCGCAGGCTGCCGAGCAAATATCCCACCGGTCATAGTTCAGCGCTTCAAAATCTACCACAGGATTTTTCATCACCCTGATCGGATAAAGATGGCAACTGACAGGCTTGCGAAACTCGACGACGCCGGCTTTCCATGCCTGTTCGATACCGCACTGCGCGATGCCGTTTTCGGCGTAAGTCATGTAAGCGCAGGGACCGTTTTCCACCAGCGTGGTGCCAAAGTGCCCTGCTTCGTCCGACCATTTAAAAGGTCCTTGTTTTTTAATTGCATCCATGCCTTTTTCGGTCAGGTACGGTGCGAGCGCGTTTTGTATGGCTTTCAAAATATCCAACTCCGCTTCTTCCAGCGGCGCGCCGAAGTCGCCTTCCCAGCAACAAGCGCCTTTACAGGCGTTGAGGTTGCAAACGAACGCTTCTTCTACGATCTCTTTGCTGACAAGTTTCCCCTGAATGAGCAACATTTTAAAATGCCATTTTAAAAAATGAGGACAAAAATCTGTTTTCCGAAAGGAAAATCCAACCTGCGCGGACTAATTTCCGTATTGAAAAAAATAATTTTGAGAAGTGACCGGCTCGACAGCGATTATTTCTATAAAATTGTATTTTGGCCGCCGCTAAAAAGAAACCCGCTTTTATGAAAAAAACAATCGTTTTCGCAGCTATTTTCTTCGTTGCCGCCGGCGTTTTTGCGCAGTCTTCGCCCAAAGAAAAAGCCGAAGCAAATCTCACCGAACTGAATAATTTTTTTCAATTGGATGAAGTGCAGAAAAGCAGCGCGATGAGTTTTCTAACTAAAAAATATCAGGATGTGGAGGAAATTCAGGATTTAAAGACGGCTGACCCTGAAAAATACCTGCATAAAAGAGCCATTCTGACTGAAATGTATTTCAAAGACGTCCGACTGTTGCTAAGTGAGGAACAGGCGCGGCTTTTTTCAGTATGGACAAAATCCAGAAGCGATTTGAAAAATGATCTTTTTAAACAACTGCAAAGCAGCGGCGTTTCTCAGATGGATCTGCGTTTGCAGATAGCCGAGATAGATTAGATTGCTGTCCGGCACATAGTTTTGAGTTTTTTCATTGTATAAAAAATTGAAGAGGAAAAGACATGGCATTGTTTAAAGAATTTATGGACCCCCTCAAAAAGAAATTCCAGGAAAAATCCATGGCGCTGAAAGCTGAACTGAAGGCCCTGGTGAAAGAAAATTCCGAATTAAAAGTTGACGAAATAAATCTTAGCCAGCTTTTTGGCGGTGCGCGCAGCGTGAAAATGATGGTGTGGGAAACTTCCGCGCTGGATGCAAACGAAGGTATCCGTTTTCGCGGCTACAGCATTCCACAGTTGCGCGAGATTTTGCCCAAAGGTCCCGATGGAAAAGAACCCTTGCCGGAAGGTTTGTTTTGGTTGATGTTGGTGGACGAAATTCCGACCGACGAGGATGCGAAATGGCTTGCCGCCAATTGGGCGAAGCGCAGTAATGTACCCGAGCACGTTTTCAAAACCCTGGATACTTTGCCGGTTGATACGCACCCGATGACTCAGTTTACCATTGCAATTAATGCAATGCAGTCTGCCAGCGTTTTTGCCCGCCGATATGAGGAAGGGCTGAACCGGGACGAGTACTGGGACGCCACCTACGAGGACGCGATGAATCTTATCGCGCGCCTGCCGCGGGTTGCCGCGTATATTTTCAGACGTACTTATTTCAATGGAGCACACATTGCTCCTGATATTTCGCTGGATTGGGCGGCCAACTACGCGCACATGCTGGGCATAAAAGGCGAGGGTGATGATTTTAAAAACCTGATGCGCCTTTACATGACCATTCATGCCGACCACGAAGGCGGAAATGCTTCCGCACACACGGTTCATCTGGTGGGTTCTACACTGAGCGATGCTTATTTGTCTTTTTCTGCGGGTATGAACGCGCTGGCCGGGCCGCTCCACGGGCTGGCAAACCAGGAAGTAATCCGCTGGATTTTTAATATGCTGGATGCTTTGGGTACTACGAAACCCACGAAAGAGCAAATTGTAGATTATGTGAAAGCCACGTTGGCCGCAGGCCGGGTTATTCCGGGATATGGACACGCGGTTTTGCGCAAACCCGATCCGAGGTTTATGGCGCAAATGCGTTTTGCTGAAGAATATATGAAAGACGACGATATCGTGAATGTAGTCTGGAAAATATTCGAAGTCGTACCGCCGATCCTTGAAAGCCTCGGAAAAGTAAGCAACCCGTGGCCGAATGTTGACGCGCATTCCGGCGCGCTTCTGGTTCATTACGGGCTTGATCAGTATAATTATTATACAGTTTTGTTCGGCGTTTCGCGTGCAATGGGCGTGATGGCAGCTTTGTGCTGGGCGAGAGCGCTGGGCTTTCCGCTCGAAAGGCCAAAATCCGTGACAAGCGCCTGGGTGAAAGACTTTGTGGCAAAACAAAGTGCCAAAGCCTGATTTATAAGTAAAAACCAAATATTCACTTGATAAAAAATTAAATCATGAGTAATTTTCCTTCCGATTTGAAATACACCGAAGACCATGAGTGGATTCGCGTAGAATCCGGCGACATCGCTTATGTTGGCATCACTGATTTTGCGCAGGGCGAACTGGGAGAAATTGTTTATGTGGAAGTAAATAGCGTAGGCGAAGCGGTAGAAAAAGGCGAAGTTTTCGGTACAGTGGAAGCCGTAAAAACCACTTCTGATTTGTATATGCCGGTGAGCGGAAAAATCCTCGAATTCAATCCTGAAATTGATGAATCGGAAGGAGACAATCCCGGTATTATCAATTCCGATCCTTATAAAAATGGCTGGATAGTAAAAATCCAGCTTACAGATACTTCGCAGTTGGACGAACTGATGGATTCGACAGCTTACGCCAACGTAATCGGTTAAATCCGAGCGGGCAAAGTTTTTTCAAAAAACTTTGCCCGCTTAACCACCAAAAAACCGGATTCATTCATCTTGCCAATCAATAAAACTTGAACGAAAGTTTTTTATCAAAATTCAAAGCATTTCTGCCCGCTATTTTTTGGAGCTTGTTCATTCTACTTGTTTCCTGGAATGCGGGAGGGCTTAATCTTCCGCCGAATTTATTTGACCTGGTAGGTACTGACAAACTAGCCCATGCGACTGTTTATTTTCTGTTGTTTTGGACTATTTTATACGGTCTGAGAAAAACCGGCGCCGACACCCCGCGAGCCTTGATACTATCAGCTTTGTGGTGCGTGTTTTACGGGGTTTTAATGGAAGTTTTACAATACCTTTATTTTCCGGGGAGATATTTTGAGTTTTTTGACATTGTTGCTAATATCATCGGCGTTTTTTCAAGTTTTGCTATTTTTTATTTTCGAAAAAAGCAAAAAGCATTGTGAGATGCTTTACCTTGTAGCCGGTTTTTTAAGCAAATTATCTTTTAAAACTTTATATCATGGATTTTTCAAGTTTGGCGTTTTC
>CALMIT010000524.1 GCA_937864255.1 uncultured Saprospiraceae bacterium | reverse complement strand
GCGTACCGTACTATGGAAACGCGTGATGGATATGAACGACCGCGCCCTGCGCGACATCGTCATCGGACTCGGCGGCCCCACGCAGGGCGTACCGCGCGAAACCGGCTTCGACATCACAGCGGCTTCCGAAATCATGGCCATTCTTTGTCTTTCCGAAAATCTGGAAGATTTCAAAAGACGCTGCGGGAATATTTTTGTGGGTTTCACTTTTGACAAAAAAGCCATTTTCGCCCGCGACCTGAAAGCGCAGGGCGCCATGGCGGCGCTCATGAAAGACGCCATCAAACCTAATCTGGTGCAGACCCTCGAAGGCACGCCCGCCATCCTGCACGGCGGTCCGTTTGCCAATATTGCACAGGGTACCAATTCCATCATCGCCACGCGCATGGGACTTTCTTTGAGCGATTACGTGGTGACGGAGGCGGGCTTCGGCGCTGACCTCGGCGCTGAAAAATTCTTCGACATCAAGTGTCAAACGGGCGATTTGTCGCCGAGCGCCATTGTACTCGTCGCAACCATCAGAGCATTGAAATATCACGGCGGCGGTTCTCTCAAAGAACTCACCGTGCCGAATGCCGAAGCGGTACAAAAGGGCTTGCCCAACCTCGAAAAACACGTCGAAAACACCAAAAAATTCAACCTGCCGGTGGTCGTGGCTATCAACCATTTTTACACCGACACCGACGAAGAAGTGCAGGTCGTGCAAAATCGCTGCCGCGAATTGGGCGTGCCGGCGGTGGTGTCAAAAGTGTGGGCAGACGGCGGCGGCGGCGCTATCGAACTTGCGCAGGAAGTGAGCCGTCTGGCAGATCAGACCAACCACAAATTCACCCCGGTGTACGACTGGAACAGCAGCGTGGAAAAAAAAACCACCGCCGTAGCGACCAAGATTTACGGCGCCGACGGCGTAGATTTTCAGGCAAAAGCAAAAACGGATTTGAAAAGAATCGAGGCGCTGGGACTGACGCATTTGCCGGTTTGTATCGCCAAAACACAAAACTCCTTTTCCGATAATCCCGACCTGATCGGTCGCCCGACCGGCTTCACGATCACGGTGCTGCTCACGATCGAAGACGCCGGCTTCGCCGCGAAGGGGCAGGGCGGTCGCTTCGTCGAGGAGCACGACCTGCGCTTCAGCGGCGACTGGCCGCTCAATACCCATGGCGGACAGCTCGGCATGGGCCAGGGCGGCTCGGCCGGCGGCCTCTCGCACGTGCTCGATGCGCTGCGCCAGATCCAGGGCCGCGCCGGCGACGTCCAGCTGCGCAAATGCGATCTCGCCTACGTGACGGGGGTCGGCGGCCTGATGGC
>CALMIT010000523.1 GCA_937864255.1 uncultured Saprospiraceae bacterium | reverse complement strand
TGCCCGAAAAATTATTGAGCCTGAGAAACAGACGACCACTTAGATCATAAACGCTGATCAGTCCATTCGAAAGTTCGGTATTAAAATGTATAATTTTTTCATGAGCTGATACCGCTACGGATATCGGCAGTTCTATTTGTGGCTTTAGGGTGAAATTGGTACCGGTGGACAAGTCTATTTTGTCAAATATCAAAGCCATCTGCGAATCTGAGCCGTCTCCTACCGTGCCTGCGACCAGAAAACCTCTGCTTTCTTTTGCATTGCGGATATCGTAGGCGATATCAAAACCGTCTCTTCCATAATACTTTTGGGCGATGATTTTGCCGTTAGAATCAACTGATACGACCGGGATATCCGTCTGATTTTTTGCAGGATTAAATCCGTAACCTGTCAATAGATAACTGCCAGAGGCGGGTTCTAAAATAGAAAAAGCTGCATCTGATTCGCTTGTGCCGGTTATCCAGATTTCTTTTAATTTTTCACCGGATTGATTGATTTCGAGCAAATACATATCAAACGAAGGGCTTGAAGGTGTTGACATTTCACCCACGATTACAGCGTTTCCGTTTTGATTGATAATGAGTTTTTTGCTTCCGCCATTGTAAATAACAGGAACGTCCAATTCCCAAACCAGCCGGCCTTTTCTGTCAAGAGAGATCAACAGCACGTTATATTTCCCATCTGATCTTTGCTTGTCGCAGGCTACAATTAACTGACCATTCGGGAATATACCTATCGAATTTGCTACCTCGTTGAGCGAGTCCTTTCTAATAAATTTCCAACCGTTTCCCGAAAATTCGTCTATCGCTTGCACCAAAACATCATTACTTCCGCTATCTCCGGAAATGTACCCGCAAAAATAAATTTGTTCACCCTCTACCACCCCGGCGTTGAATTGTGTATTCTTTCCCGGTGTGCCAAATTCTTCAAGCCGCAACAAATTTCCCAAAGTGTCAATTTCTGCCAAGAAGCCTCTTTTCGAAATGGTCTGACTATTAGTCGTTTCACCGAAAATAAAAATCCGGTCAGCCACAACCTGTATCGAGTTCGGATAATCGCTGTCGGATGTGCCAAATATAAATTCATCATCCACATTGCCTTCCGAATCCAATTTATACACAAGAATGTCAGTTCTTCCGAAAGGGCCGTCATTTCGATGACCTACAAGAAAAATTCTTCCATTATCAAATTGATAGCAACCAATGCCGCCCTCCAGAAAGTCAGGTTCTCCATAAAGCCTCTCAAAATATTGTGCGCCCAAATTTGGAATCAGCAAGCACATCATCCAAAAACCGAAAACGATTTTTTTAGAAATCATCCTGCTCAAAAATAGTCGGCTCATTTTAATTCATTTAATATTTAAATTTGCGCGCTCAATCGGCATTGAATTTGAAACCGATGGACGGCCCGCTAAAAAAATAAAAATTAGCCACTTATCGCGCATCATTTCCAAAATCATTCACCAACCACCTTTTTATGAATCAACTTCTCGCCAATCCTTTATCCAAACTGGTCACGAATATGTCGGAGTCGGAGACCATTAAAATGGCACAAATGGCCAGAGACCTGACCGCAAAAGGACACAATGTGATTAGCCTGAGTCTCGGCGAGCCGGATTTTGATACGCCGGAACATATAAAAGAGGCGGCGAAAAGAGCACTGGATCAGGGTTTTACAAAATACACGCCCGTGCCTGGCTTGGTGGAATTGAGAGAGGCGATCGTGGAAAAATTTAAGAGAGACAACGACCTTGATTTTAACATAAATCAAATCGTGGTGAGCAACGGCGCAAAGCAAACTATTGCAAACATTTGCCTGGCTTTGCTGAATCCGGGCGACGAGGTGCTTGTTTTTTCACCGTACTGGGTTTCTTATTGGGAAATTATTAAAATGGCAGGCGGCGTTCCGGTAAAAATTGAGACGGCCGGCAGAAAGGGAATCAAAAACCG
>CALMIT010000522.1 GCA_937864255.1 uncultured Saprospiraceae bacterium | reverse complement strand
GCTAACAGTACTGGTGTCCGGTATAAAAGTTTATACAGCCGTGGCTGAAGATTTAATCGGTTGTCGGGAAGAAGAAAGTGTGACAGTAGCGGGCGGGCCGGTAGATGTAATTGTGCCGGACGACCAAACTATCTGTCTGGGCGATTCAATGAATTTGTCAATAACAAACCTTGATCCGAACGACGATCTACAATATGCCTGGTCGCCTTCCAACTTCTTTGTTCCGGGTACGGAGGATGATCCAAATCCGGTATTAATAAATCCGGTTGGAAGAAAAAATATTACCGTACGGGTAACCAACCAGTTTGGGTGTATTTATGAAGACTCTTTTCAGTTGGTTGTCGTAGATCCAAATGCTGTTTTGGCTTTTGACTATGCCGTGCAATGTAACGGGTTGACAGTGGTTTTTGAAAATCAAAGCGTGAATGCTTTTGACTTTGTATGGAACTTTGGCGACCCCAATAATCCGTCGGCTATTTCTACAGAAGATAATCCTACTTATACTTATTCGGACACAGGAAGTTATGAAGTCATTTTGACCACGGCATACAACCTGGCTTGCGTGGACACTTTGAGAAAAACCATCCGTGTTTCGGATGTAGTGTTGAGAGCAGATTTTGAAGCTGATTATACTGATTGCGCGGATTCGCAGGTAGAGGTGACTTTTATTGACAGGTCTTTCAGTCTTCAAAATAGCATTACCAGTTATGTCTGGAACATTGACGGTACCATATACACCGTACCAAGTCCGGTAATCATTTTCACCACAGATACCACGATAGATGTGACGCTTTATGTGACGGACGCGGTAGGTTGTGAAGACTCAATTAGCCGTCAAATTACAATCCAGTTACTGAACTTTACATTGCCCGATAGCCTGATACAGTGCAACCAAGAGGACTTGTTTTTAAATCCGCAGGGAAATCCTGATTATACCTATTCGTGGGAACCGGCTAATAGCGTGGATGATCCCACTTCCGCCAACCCGCAATTTACCGGCGATGAGACGACTATTTTTACGGTTGTTGTACAAAACATTGGCGCGGACACCTGCGAGATTATAAAAATTGTAAAAGTAATCGTGCCTGATCCGATTGATTTGCAAATTCCGAATGATACTTCTACCTGCGGCACGCCAATTGTGCTACAGGCAAGTGGCAATATGCCGCTCCGGTATATTTGGACCAGTAGCGCCACCGGGGCAGTACTCAGCAATTCGGAATTGGCAACTATCAATCCTGTGGATACCGACGTAATTATCGTGGAAGGGATTGATATTTACAATTGCAGCGTGAGAGATTCTTTTACAATAGTAAACAATCAGGTAGATATTCAGACGTCGGGAAATATAGCTTCCTGCGAAGAAACCTACACAGAGATTTCGGCAATAAATCTTGATCCGCGAGATACGCTGACTTATGATTGGACGCCGGCGGCACAAATTCTGAGCGGACAAAATACCGCCAATCCGGTCGTAAAAACGGATCGCACAGGGCTGAATGTTTTCCAGGTTTTTGTTGAGAATCAGTTTGGTTGCAGAGATACCGGCAGTGTGAGACTCACGATTTTGCCCTTTAACCCGGCAATAGAAGATTCTTTAATGATTTGCCCGGATGTGATTACCAACCTCAACCCGAATCCGAATCCGAACCAGCAATATTTCTGGTCGCCTCCTGCGGGATTGCTCGATCCACAAACGACGGCCAACCCAAGAGCGCAATTGACTCAGAGTACTACTTATACCGTCATCATTACCCAGATGGTAGATACATTGATTTGTAAAGATACCGCGATGGTTTTTGTGGATGTCAACATGCCGCTACAGTTGCAAACATCGCCGGATGATACTTTATGTGAAATCGGTCTGGTTGAATTATTTGCCAGCTCTTCGGTTCCCGGATTGACTTACACCTGGTCAGATTCACCGGATTTTGATCCGGTACTGGGCAGCGACTCTGTTCTTTTGGTGAGCCGCCGGGGTATCAATACTTATTATGTAATGGCCGAAGATTCGCTTGGCTGTACCGAAGTCGAAGAAATCGTTTTGAATATTGTTCCTATCGAAATCAGCGTTGACCCGGATACGGTGATTTGTAAAGAAACAGCAGACAGGATTACAGTAACCAATCTCAACCCGGAACAAATCTTGTCTTACGAGTGGTCGCCGATAACCAATATATTGAGCGGAGGCGACACTAATTCGCCGGAAATTATTTTGGATGAGACGACCACATTCACCGTCAA